>CAXBRG010000001.1:0-28243 GCA_963977995.1 uncultured bacterium
GCACCCAGTTGAGCTGGTTATGTGAAAGCTTCAACTGATGGTCGCGGATATTGATTAGGGAAAAATAGGCGGTGGTGATGACGCGTCCCGCCGGATGTCGGTGTATGTCGCCGAATGTATGGACCTGCTCCAGATAGACGTTGGTGAGGCCCGTGCGTTCTTTCAGTACCCTGTAAGGGGCCTTGTCGAGGTTCTCCTCGGGACGGACGAGATCGCCCAGGAGCGACCACATCCCCTTGAATTCCTCCAGGTCTGACTGGATGAGCAATACGTTCAGCGTATCCCCGTCGAAGCCAAGAATGACACAGTCCACCGAAATGGCGATCCGGAAATAATCCCTGTTTTCACTGATGAGTTGGGTCACGGTGCTGCCCAGTGATGACACGTGGATTAGTGCGGGGCCGTCGGTCGGACGAGACCGACCGGTGACACCTCTCGAACTTCTCTATCTTCGCGAACCCGACGCGGTCGCTAATTTTTCCACCCGATCGACATGACCATCGATTGGCAGATTCGCCGCGCGGAGCTGAGTGACATCGACCAGCTGGTCGAGATTGAAGACGCCCAGTTCCCAGAACCCTGGTCCCGGCAGTTGTTGCGTGACGAGCTGTCGCTGACGTCCCAGCGGCGCTACACGGTGGCCGAACAACGCGGCCTCGTGGTCGGTGTACTGGGCCTCATGTTGATCGATGACGACGCCCACATCAATACGATCGCAACTCGTCCCGAGTATGAGGGGCGAGGCATCGCTCGCAGTCTTCTCGACGAAGCACTACCCGTCATTCGGGCCGAGGGCTATCGGAGAGTGACCCTGGAGGTGGCCGTCGGTAACCAACGGGCGCGAGCCCTCTACCTGGCGTACGGGTTTGAGCCTCTCGGAATCCGTAAGCAGTACTACCGCGTCACGAACGAAGACGCTCTGGTGCTCGTGAAGTACTGGCGATCAGACGAATCGGCACCGTAGTCTGCTGACCATGGGACTCGTTCTGGGCATCGAAACCAGTTGTGACGAAACGGCCGCCGCCGTCGTGCACCACGACTTACGTGTGCGCAGTTCGGTGGTCGAGTCATCCCTGGCCCTCCATCGTGACTTCGGGGGAGTGGTTCCGGAACTCGCCGGCCGGGCGCACGTCGCCACGGTGGGGCCCGTGGTCCGCCGAGCTCTCGAGGCGGCGGATCTCGATCCTCACCGCCCGTTACTCGATGGCGTCGCCGTCACCGCGGGACCGGGGCTGATTGGTTCTCTCCTCGTCGGGCTGGCCGCCGCCAAGGCCTATGCCGTGGCGTGGGATGTTCCCTTGGTGGGCGTGAATCACTTAGACGGTCACCTCTTCGCTCCGATGTTGGAGGACCCGGCGATGGAGTTTCCCGTCGTGACGTTGCTGGTGTCGGGCGGGCATTCGATGGTGGTCGTGCAAAGTGAACCAGGCCGTCACGTGGTACTCGGGGAGACCATCGATGACGCCGTCGGTGAGGCCTACGACAAAGTGGCTCGTTGGCTGGGACTCGGATACCCCGGCGGACCGGTCATCGATCGCCTCGCCCAGTCGGGCGATGCCGCATCTCTTGATCTGCCCCGTTCAATGGTCGGGGCCGGATTGGATTTTTCATTTTCGGGATTGAAGACGGCCGTCGTCAGGGCGACGGAGAAGCGACCCGATATCTCTCACGCCGATGTGGCCGCAGCCTTCCAAGCGGCCGTCTGCGAACAGTTGCTGCGAAAGCTACGCCTCGCCGTGGCGGAGTACGCTCCCCGCGGACTGGCCCTGGCGGGCGGGGTCGCCGCCAACTCCGCACTCCGCGCGGGCGCGATGGCGTTGGCCGACGAGTATTCGATTCGTGCCCATCTTCCGAGTCTGGCGATGTGCACCGATAACGCCGCGATGATTGCGGCGGCGGGCCACTATCGGCTTCGGGCGAACGGGCCAAGCCCCTTGGACCTGTCGGCAGTCCCGAACTGGCTCCTCTCGGACGTCTCGTGAGCGAACGTTGGATTCCGTTTGATACTCGCGACGCCGCGTCGGATCCAGTGCAGCAGTTTCGCCAGTGGTTCGATGATGCCCGAGATCTCATGCGCGAGCGAGAGGCGGTAGCGCTTGCGACGGCCTCGGCGTCGGGCGCGGTTCACGTTCGGATGGTCCTTCTGCGGTATCTCGGCCCCGATGGCTGTGGTTGGTTCACGAACTATCAGTCCCTCAAAGGACACGACCTCGCAGAAAATCCTCACGCCTCACTCCTCTGGTACTGCGAACCACTCGGTCGGCAGGTGCGGATCGAAGGTCCGGTGTCGCGAATGTCGCCGCAGCAGTCCGACGACTACTTTGCGTCGCGACCGCGAGGTCACCAGATTGGCGCGCACGCGAGCCACCAGTCGAGTGTCATCGACTCACGGGCCGAACTCGAACATCGAGTGGCCGAGTACGACGCTCGATTCGAGGGCCAGGTCGTCCCACGGCCCGCGGAGTGGGGCGGCTATCTCTTAACGCCTCGTCATTGGGAGTTCTGGCAACATCGGGCCGATCGCTTACACGATCGAGT
This sequence comes from uncultured bacterium, assembly GCA_963977995.1. Taxonomy (GTDB): domain Bacteria; phylum Actinomycetota; class Acidimicrobiia; order Acidimicrobiales; family RAAP-2; genus RAAP-2. The sequence continues at coordinate 2,539 of CAXBRG010000001.1, forward strand.
GAACTACGACGCCACTCCATCGGGGTGGGAGCTGTCGCGCACCTCACCGTGAGAGGCTCGGCGGGCGTTACGCAGGGCGATTGGTCCTAAGGTCGCCGCGACTACCACGGACGCCCCTCCCGCGGCTTGGAAGATAGAGCGAGCCGAGAAGAACGACACCACGACTGCTCCGACTCCGAGGGAGGCGATGGCGGCGCTGGTAAACGTGGCCGTTGTTGCCGCAAAGGCACGACCACGGACGTCAGCGGGTATGCGCCGCGCGAGCAGGGTGGTGGCCGCCACATTCGCCACGCCATTCCCGAGGCCGGTGACGAACATGATGGGGAAGGCAAGCGTCACGGTGGGGAGGAATCCGACCGCGAGTTCCCCGACACCGATAACGAAACATCCGAGGAGAAGCCGGCGGACGAGAATGACGTCGTCACCTTCGAGGCGTCCCGCGATGAGTGCGCCCACAAGGTTGCCGGCGCCAAGACAGGCCATGACGAAACCAAAGGCCGTGGCACTCGCCCCCATGTCGTGAGTGATGAGCACCGCTTCGACCACGCTCACCATCTCGAGGGCAAAGATGAACAGCATCGTTTGCAGGAGCACCGGACGGAGCAGGGGGTCGTGAAACAGGAACCGAAGACCTGCGAGTACCGCTCCCTTCTCTCGAGCGGCGTGGGGCTCGGGACGTCGATCGTGATGGAGGAGAAGCGTGACGCATCCGATTCCAGCGAATGACACCGCATCGACGAGAAAGGCGCCCGAGAGTCCCAGCGTTCCATAGAGCAGACCGGCGAGCGACGGTCCAATCATGAATGCGACAGCTCCGAGCGCCTGATTGTTTCCCTGCAGGGCGGCGAGATCTTCCGAGGGAACGATGGAGGTCATGTACGCGGTGTATCCCGCTTGTGTGAAAGCGAGACCGCACCCCAAGAGGGTCACGAGCGTGATGACGCCAGCCGTATTGGAGATCTGCGTGAGAGCGAACGCCACGAGTGCCTGGGCGATACCCACGACCCCGAGAAGGCGACGAAGGGACACTCGATCCAACATCAAACCCACCATCGGTGATAACACGACGGGCGGTGTGGCGTTGGCGAGAGCGAGAACGCCAATCATCCACTTCTGCGACGTGGCCGCGTAGTGAATGCCGAGTGACACCATCGCAATCTGGTCGCCGACCGACGACAAGGTCCGGAAGCTCAGCATGGCCCGGATGTCGCGTCGCTGCAGTGCATTCATACTTAGATGCCCCCGATGCTGGTGAGTCCACCGTCCACGATGAGCGACGTCCCCGTGACAAAACGCGATTGGTTGGAGAGTAAGAACATAATCACATCGGCCACGTCGTCGGGTTGACCAATGCGACCCAACGGTGTACGAGAGACGGTTCGCTCAGTGAACTCGGTGGAGTCCAAGAGCGGTTGGAGCATCGGCGTTTCGATGGCTCCGGGGCACACACAGTTCACTCGTACGTTTCGCCGCGCCAGTTCCATGCCAGCCGCCCGGGCGAGACCTAAGAGTCCGGCCTTTGACGAGCAGTACGCCGGAAGCCACTCGTGACCGAACCACCCTTCGACCGAGGAGATGTAGACGATTGAACCCCGACCACTCGCCGCCAGATCCTCCGCTAGTTCGTGCGTCATTGCGGCTGCGGTCGTGAGGTTGATGTCAATTGTTCGACCCCAACTTTCGGGAGTAAACGTGGAGATGGGTTCGGGACCCGAGACCCCTGCGGCGTGCACGAATCCGGCGATCACCGGGTGGTCCAAACGAGCGGCCTCAAGCGCCCGGCGTCGGGCCGCACCGTCGGTGACGTCAAAGCTGTCGGTCGTGATGGCGACCTCGACCTGCGCGGCGAGTTCCCCCAGTAGGTCGCCTTGGATATCCCAGGCGATGAGGTCGTAGCCGGCCCGGGCGGCGGCGAGTGCGGTGGCTCGCCCAATGCCCGAAGCGGCACCAGTAATAACGACGGCGGGGGACATTGCTCTCCTTTGGACCACCTCACGCTAGGTCGGTGAGCGTCTCGGAAGAGGGTTCGGGGACCCCCGCTATGATTAGCAGTCGGCACGACAGAGTGCCAATGACTATGGAGGTAACCACAATCATGCAGTTGCACCCGCTGGAAGACCGAATCGTCGTCCGCCCCAACGGTGCCGAGGCCACCACGGCGTCGGGCCTGGTGATTCCGGACACCGCCAAAGAGAAGCCGCAGCAGGGCGAAGTTCTGGCCGTGGGCCCGGGTCGCCGTGCGGAAAACTCCGGCGAACTAATCCCGATGGGCGTCAAGGCTGGCGACGTCGTTGTCTACTCGAAGTACGGCGGAACGGAAATCACCGTCGACGGTGAGGATCTCTTGATTCTCTCGAGTCGCGACGTTCTCGCCACCATCACCAAGTAGCACCGAAAGGAAGAGTGATATGTCAAAGCTGTTGAAGTTTGATGACGAGGCTCGCCGTGGCCTCGAGGCCGGTGTCGACAAGTTGGCTGACGCGGTCAAGGTGACCCTTGGCCCGAAGGGTCGCAATGTGGTCATCGGCAAGAAGTTCGGCGCTCCCACCATCACCAACGACGGTGTGTCGATTGCCCGCGAAATTGAGCTCGAAGATCCGTTTGAGAATATGGGCGCCCAGCTCGTCAAGGAAGTAGCGACCAAGACGAACGACGTGGCCGGTGACGGCACGACGACGGCCACGGTCCTCGCTCAAGCCTTGATCAAAGAAGGTCTGCGCAACGTTGCGGCCGGAGCAAACCCGTCGGGCTTGAAGCGCGGCATCGAGAAGGCCGTGAAGGCAGCCGTGGACTCCATCCACGCGCAGTCGACGCCGGTTGACGGAAAGAACCAAATCGCGCAGGTAGCGACCATCTCCGCCGCCGACAGTGCGATCGGTGAAGTCATTGCTGAGGCCATCGACAAGGTTGGTAAGGACGGCACTGTGACCGTCGAAGAGTCGAACACGTTCGGCATTGACTTGGAACTGACCGAGGGAATGCAGTTTGACAAGGGCTACTTGTCGCCGTACTTCGTTACCGATGCCGAGCGCCAAGAGGCAGTGCTGGAAGACCCGTACATCCTCTTTACCTCCGGCAAGATTTCCGCCGTCCACGACCTCGTACCCGTCTTGGAGAAAGTGATGCAGGCGGGCCGCCCGCTGCTCATCATCGCTGAGGATGTGGAAGGCGAAGCTCTCGCAACTCTCGTTGTCAACAAGATTCGCGGCCTCTTCACCTCTGTCGCTGTCAAGGCCCCTGGCTTCGGTGATCGTCGCAAGGCGATGCTGCAAGACATGGCCGTGCTGACGGGTGGAACAGTGATCTCGGAAGAGATTGGGTTGAAGCTCGACACCGCGACGGTGGACCTGCTGGGTCGTGCTCGTCGCGTTGTCGTGACCAAGGACGCCACGACCATCATCGACGGTGGTGGAACCGAAGAGGATGTCAAGGGTCGCGTCGCTCAGATCAAGCGCGAAATCGAAGACACGGATTCAGACTGGGACCGCGAGAAGCTCCAGGAGCGTCTCGCCAAGTTGGCCGGTGGAGTTGCTGTGGTCAAAGTTGGTGCGGCGACGGAAGTCGAGCTGAAAGAAAAGAAGCACCGCATCGAGGACGCCCTGAGCGCTACCCGCGCTGCGGTCGACGAAGGAATCGTGGCCGGTGGTGGAACCGCGCTGGTTCGTGCGCGTAAGGATGTCGACGCCGTTGTCGGCACCCTGACCGGCGACGAGGCCACCGGTGCCCGCATTGTGGCGACAGCTCTGGAAGCACCGTTGCGCCACATCGCAGCCAACGCTGGTTTCGAAGGTGCGGTCAAGGTTCGCGAAGTGGCTGACGCCTCGGGATCGTTTGGTCTCAATGCCGCCACGGGTGAACTCGTGGACTTGGTCGCGGCCGGCGTCATTGACCCTGCCAAGGTGACACGTTCGGCGCTGCAGAACGCCGCGTCGATCGCGGCTCTGTTGCTAACAACGGAAGCCATCGTCGCCGATAAGCCTGAAGAGGCCGGCGCCGCCGGCGCTGCCGCCGGAATGGGCGGTATGGGCGGCATGATGTAGGAACTTCGGTTCACGTGAAGAGGGCCCGGGCATCAGCCCGGGCCCTCTTTGCATGAGTGGACCGACTACGGAACGTCGAGATCCTCGGGAGCTTCGACGGCCAGGTGTGGCATCACACGGTCGAGCGAGGCGGGGAGCCACCAGTTGGCGTTCCCGAACATATGCATCAGTGCTGGCACGAGGATGGTTCGCAGCAAGAAGGCGTCGATGAGAACCGCGATACCGAGGCCCATACCAAACTCGGCGATGACCCGTTGTCCCCCGAAGACAAACGCAAAGAACACACTGATCATGATGAGACCCGCGGCGGTAATTACGCGACCGGTATCGGTCTGGCCTCGCACCACGGCCAGGCGGTTGTCCTTCGTGTGAACCCATTCTTCGTGCATTCGACTGACGAGAAAGACTTGGTAGTCCATTGACAGTCCAAACAAGATGGCGACCATCATGACTGGCAGGAACGACTCGACGGGACCCTTGCCGACGTTGAGTAAGGACTCGCCCCATCCCCACTGGAAAATCGCAACGACAAACCCGAACGAAGCGCCAGCGGCCAGCAGATTCATCACTGCGGCCGTGAGCGGAATCACGATGCTACGAAACGCCAGAAGCAGCAAGAGGCATCCGAGCAGCACAATCACGCCAATGAAGAGAGGCAGCTTCTGCTTGATGGTTTCTGCGAAGTCGTCAAATATTGCGGTGGCGCCACCGACGTACGTCGTGATCTTTCCTCCGGTGAGCGCAGGCAGGACCGACGTCCGGAGTGTGGTGATGAGTTGCGACGTCTCGATGGATGAAGGGCCGGTCGTGGGAATCACGAGGAGGCACGCGACATCACTGCTGGCCGTCGGACACGGCGCGACGGCGGAGATGCCGGGCGTTCCGTTCGCGAGCGTGTTCCCAATCTCGTAGAGGAGGGCCCGATCGCTCGGCTGAGATACCTCTGTGACGATCTGCAAGGGTCCATTGGAGCCGGGGCCAAATCCCGTCGAAAGTAAGTCGTACGCCTTTCGGGTGGTGGACGTCGGAGGGTCACTCCCTTGGTCGGCGATACCGAGGTGGAGGGAGAAATACGGCACGATGAGGGCTGACACGACCGCGATGGCGCCGACGGCGAGCCACACGGGGCGTCGGGCTACGAAGTTGCTCCAGCGCTCCCACTGGGGGTGGTGCCCATCGTCGCGAGGTCCACTCTCGGCGAGTTGACGACGTTGTCGCCGCGAGAGCACGCGCATGCCCTGCATGCGAAGAAGTGCGGGTAGGAGCGTGACGGCCGCCACCATGGTGACGAGGACGGTGACTGACGCTGCAATGGCCACTCCATTGAGGAACGAGAGACGGAGGACGAGCATGCCGAGCAGGGCGACGCAGACCGTCGAACCGGCGAAGAGCACCGCCCGACCGGAGGTATTGACCGCCGTCGTGGCCGCGGTGTCCACATCGAGCCCTCGCAACAGACCCTGTCGGTGGCGGGTGACAATAAAGAGGGCGTAGTCGATGCCGACACCAAGACCAATGAGCGAGCCCAGTTGGGGCGCGAAGGTGGCAATTGTCAAGACGTGGGTCATTAAGCCAACGAGCGCACCGGCGGTACCGAGAGCGAAGAGAGCTACGCCGATTGGCAGCAGCATCGCCATGAAGGAACCGAAGGCGAGAAGCAGGATGATGGCGGCAGCCAAAATACCAATTTGCTCACCGACGTTGGTCTCGGGTTGATTGAGCATGCCAATCGCCCGACCACCGAGTTCAATCTGCAGTGCGTCAGATTCAAATTTCTTCGCGGTTGTCACCACCGCTTCGATGTCGTTTCGATCGAGTTTCATCGGTGGCTGGTCGAAGTGGACCGACGCATACGCAATGGTGCCCGTGGGGCTGTTCTGATAGGCGAATGCGGGATTGAAGGGTGAGTCCACTCCCGTGACCGCCGGCAGTCGTGTGAGGCTGTTAATGGCCTGTTGTATTTCCGCACTGTGCGCCGCAATGGTGTCACCGGGTTGACGGGTGTGAAAGACGACCGAATCTTTATCGGGTGGTTCGGTCGTGCCTCGTGTGAGTAGTTCGTACGCCTTCGTGGACTCGGTGCCTTTGAGACTGAAGGAGTCTCGGTAGTTCGCACCGAGCGAGATGCTGAGGGTGGTGAGTCCTCCGAACACGACGATCCAGATGACGAGGACAACGAAGCGGTGGCGCACGCACCAACGAGCGAGAGTTGACATGGGGGTCCTTGGGGGAGGAGGCGGAACTACCCCGATAACTTAACGGTGCGACAGTTGAACTCTCTCGGGAGGTGAGTGTGTCCGTGGTTCCCCAGCCCTTCCCGGGTCACGACTATCCGCAGCGACTTCCCGAAGTTGACAACGTCCAAGAGGGTGGGCCACCGCCGTGGCAGGGTCGAGACCTCCACCACCGACCCACACGGGAGCAACTCCGTCAACGCCTGGCGTCTCGAGGTCTCTCCCTCGACGTCGGGATGCCGGAAATCGACGACACGATCGAAGGCGTTGCGCGGCTGGATGCACCAGAGACTCGCATCTCGGCGGTTCTGGCGTGTCTCTACGAGGATGATGGAGAGTTGCATTTAGTCTTCACCCGTAGGGCGGCACATCTTCGCCACCACCGCCACGAAGTCTCATTGCCGGGCGGACGGTGCGAGCCCGGGGAGATCCCGCTCGACACCGCAGTGCGCGAGGCGTTCGAAGAAATCGGGCTCGAACGGGACACGCTGTCGCCACTGGGCTTTCTCACGCCCATCTATACCTTGGCGAGTAGTTCGGCCATCTGGCCCGTGGTGGCGTTCGCCTCTGGCGTCCCTGAATTCCGGATTGATACCTCGGAGGTCGACCGAGCATTCAGCGTGCCCATTGGGGACTTGCTCCATCCCGATAACTTTGCCGAGCAGCGTTGGTGGCGTGAGAGCCCCCGTCGGAAAGAGAGCGACGGGGCCTTCCGCGTCCACTTTTATCGAGTGCCAGGAGATCTGGTGTGGGGTGCCACGGCACGGATAGTGACGGAACTCCTCACCGTCATCACTGAGCCCATCGAAGACTTCCGCCGGTAGGCTGAATTAAAGGACCCTTCTCAAGGGTCGTGAGACGGCGGAGGTCCCTGTGGCGGAGGTAGAAATCGGCATTTATAAGTCGGCGCGTCAGGCGTACGGCTTTGATGACATCGCCATCGTGCCGTCCCGTCGAACGCGTGATCCCGAGGATGTCGACATCTCGTGGCAACTCGACGCGTTCAAGTTTGAACTACCCCTCCTCGGCGCCGCCATGGATGGTGTGATCTCTCCCGCTACCGCAATCGAAATTGGCAAACTCGGTGGACTCGGTGTATTGAATTTGGAAGGTCTGTGGACGCGTTACGACGATCCGCTGCCACTGTTCGATGAAATTCGAGAACTCGACAACGAAAAAGCAACGGCTCGGATGCAGCAGATGTACCTCGAGCCCATCAAGCTCGAACTCATCACCCAACGCATCCGTGAGATGAAGGCCGCAGGTATTACAACCTCAGCATCCGTTACTCCGCAGCGTACGGAGTGGATGGCGAAGGCGATCGCCGAAGCCGAACTGGATGTCTTGGTGATCCAAGGAACAGTGGTGTCGGCCGAACACGTGAGTAAAACGGTCGAACCGTTGAATCTCAAGCGCTTCATTCGCGAATACGAGATTCCGACGATTGTTGGCGGCTGCGCTTCCTACCAAGCGGCCCTGCACCTCATGCGGACGGGAGCCGTCGGTGTCTTAGTGGGTGTTGGTCCCGGCAATGCGTGCACGACCCGTGGAGTCCTCGGCATCGGAGTGCCTCAAGCAACTGCCATTGCCGATGTCGCCGGTGCTCGAATGCGGCATCTCGATGAGACCGGTGTGTACGTTCACGTCATTGCCGACGGTGGTATGAGTAAGGGTGGCGACATCGCCAAAGCCATTGCGTGTGGAGCCGATGCGGTGATGATTGGCTCACCACTTTCGAGCGCCCTCGAAGCTCCGGCCCGTGGGTATCACTGGGGGATGGCCACGTTCCATCCGACCCTGCCTCGCGGAGCTCGTGTACGCACTGATGTGCGTGGCTCGTTGCGCGAGATTCTGGTGGGTCCCGCCACGGAGAATGATGGGCGTATGAACCTCTTCGGCGCATTGCGAACGTCAATGGCGACCTGTGGGTACGAGACGCTCAAAGAGTTTCAGAAGGCGGAGATCATGCTGGCGCCGTCGCTGCAGACTGAAGGAAAGCAGTTGCAGCGATCGCAGGGCGTGGGCATGGGCCATTGACCTCCACGGTTCTCGTCGTTGATTTTGGTGCGCAATACGCGCAACTGATTGCCCGTCGAGTGCGCGAAGCACACGTCTATTCCGAAATCGTTCCCTCCACCATCACGGCGAAGGAAGTTGCGGCGCGGCAGCCCTCGGCCATTGTGTTATCCGGTGGACCGAAATCGGTCTACGAAACACCCGCCCCGTCACTGGATCCGGCCATCTACGAACTCGGGGTTCCAATTCTTGGCATCTGTTATGGCGCTCAGTTGATGGCGCAACAGCTCGGTGGCGAGGTTGCGGCAACCGGCGGTGGTGAGTACGGTCGAACCGAACTCTCGCGTCACGGCGTGTCGGACATCCTCGTTGACGTGCCAGCAACGTCGCACTGCTGGATGAGCCACGGCGACGCCATCAGTGCCGTTCCTCCGGGTTTCCACATCACCGCGTCAACACCGCTCGCACCGATTGCCGTGATGGAGAACTCGGATCGGCGCCTCTATGGCGTTCAGTATCACCCCGAAGTCGCACACTGTGAGTACGGGCAAGAGATCCTGGAGCGTTTTCTTCACCTGATCGCAGAGATTCCCGCTACGTGGACCAACACCAACATCATCGATGAACAGGTCGAACTGATTCGGTCGCAGGTTGGCTCGGAACGTGTTCTCTGCGCTCTCTCCGGAGGCGTGGACTCTGCGGTGGCGGCGGCTCTCGTCACTCGCGCCGTGGGGCAGCAGTTGACGTGCGTCTTCGTCGACACCGGTCTGATGCGTTCCAATGAGGGTGAGCAGATCGAGCAGACTTTCGTCCGCCAGTTCGGTGTCGATCTGATTCACGTAAAAGCGGCGGACCGCTTTTTTGATGCGCTGGCTGGCGTGACCGATCCAGAGCAGAAGAGAAAGATCATCGGTGAGCTCTTTATTCGTGAGTTTGAGGCGGTGGCTCGTGATCTGGCCGACGGCGGGACTGGACCGCGCTTCTTAGTGCAAGGAACGCTCTATCCCGACGTCATTGAATCCGGCTCGGGACACGCTGCCAATATCAAGAGTCACCACAACGTCGGCGGACTCCCGGAAGATATGGCCTTCGAGCTCGTTGAGCCTCTGCGAAATCTCTTCAAAGACGAAGTACGTCGAGTCGGCGAAGAGTTGGGCCTACCGGCGGACATTGTCTGGCGCCAACCCTTCCCCGGTCCCGGGCTCGCTGTTCGCATTGTGGGCGAAGTCACGAGGGAGCGAGCGGAGATTCTTCGGGCGGCAGACCATGTCGTCGTGGATGAGGTGAAGAAGGCCGGTCTCTATCGGCAGCTCTGGCAGAGTTTCGCCGTATTACCAGCCGTCCGGACAGTCGGTGTCATGGGGGACGGTCGAACCTACGCCTATCCGATCATTATCCGCGCCGTCACGAGTGATGACGCAATGACGGCCGACTGGGCCCGCCTCCCCTACGAGGTCGTGGAGGCAATTTCGAGCCGGCTGATTCGCGAAGTTCCTGGTGTGAATCGGGTGGCCCTCGATGTCACGTCAAAGCCACCCGGCACAATTGAGTGGGAGTGAGCCAGGGATTCTTCGACGACGACGCGCTGTTCGACTCAGTGACGTCCCGACCGAGCCGCGACCCGTCACGCCTGCTTGCTGACCTGACCGAGCCTCAGCGTCAGGCCGTGACACATCCGGGCGGTCCCATCTTGGTGGTCGCCGGAGCGGGATCGGGGAAGACACGCGTGCTGACCCGACGCGTGGCGTATCTGTTGGAAGTTGATGGAGTGGCGCCGTGGGAGATCCTCGCCATCACCTTCACCAATAAGGCCGCCGACGAGATGAAGCGCCGCGTCAGTGAGTTGGTTGGCGGCCGGAGCGATCGGATGTGGGTCCAAACGTTTCACTCCGCCTGCCTCCGCATGCTGCGTGCCCACAGTGACGTCTTGGGCTACCAGCCGGGATTTTCTATTTACGACACTGACGAAGGTCGGGCCGAAGTCGAACGCATCATGAAGGATCTTCATATCGACGTCAAGGGCAATAAGCCCCGCGCCGTGCTCTCAGCAATTTCGGCGGCCAAGAATGCGATGTTGACCCCGACGTCGTACGTCGAGATGAGTGCCGATCCCAAACGTGAGATGGTGGCCGAGGTTTTTGAGCGCTACGAAAGTTCACTACGCCGCGCCAATGCCATGGATTTTGATGATCTCTTGCTGAACGCCGTGAGGATGTTGCGAGCCAGTGACGAGGTGCGCGATCGTTACCAACAGCAGTTTCGTCACATTTTGGTCGATGAGTTTCAAGATACCAATGGCGTGCAGAGTGAGTTCGTCACGATACTGGGTGGGTTCCACCACAACGTCTTCGTCGTGGGGGACGCCGACCAGTCGATCTATCGGTTTCGGGCGGCCGACGTCAGAAATATTTTGCTCTTCGGTGAGCGTCATCCCGGAGCCACCACGATTCTGCTCGAAGAGAATTTCCGCTCGACGCAAACCATCTTGGATGCGGCCAACGCCGTGATTTCGCGTAATGAAACGCGTATTCCCAAGAACCTCTTCACCCAAAAGGGTCGCGGCGACAAAATTCGACTCTTCGCGGCTGAGGACGAGTACGACGAAGGTCGTTGGGTGATACAAGAACTGCAACGATTCCGCAGCGAGTTGAACATCGCGTGGCGCGATATGGCGGTCTTCTATCGCACCAATGCCCAGTCGCGGGTACTCGAGGAACAGTGCATTCGCTCGGGCGTGCCCTACCGCGTGATAGCGGGACTTCGCTTTTACGATCGCAAAGAAGTCAAGGACGTTCTGGCGTACGCCCGCCTCATTGTGAACCCTCGCGACGACGCTGCGGCCCGTCGCGTCGTCAACGAGCCGCGCCGCGGGGTGGGTGCCGCGGCGCAAAGCAAGATCCAAAACTACGCCAGTGATCGGAACTTGTCCTTCGCTGAAGCAATTGGAAGTTGGTCGCCGGCGGGCCTGACGGGGAAAGCGGCTCGCGGTGCCGCAGAGTTTGATGAGCTCATGATCGAACTCCGCGCCCTCGCCAACGATCTCACCCCGGGCGACATCATCACCGAGATTGCGTCCCGTTCGGGAATCATGAAGGAGTTGCTGGACGACGGAAGCGATGAGGCACGAAGCCGAATAGAGAACCTTGGCGAACTTGCCAATGCGGCGAGCGAATACGAAAGCCTGCTGGAGTTTCTCGAACGCCTGGCGCTGACCGCCGATTCGGATCAACTTGACTCCGACGCGGGGGTGGTCTCCTTGATGACACTGCACGTGGCGAAGGGCTTGGAGTTCCCGGCCGTCGTTATCACGGGTCTGGAAGAGGGTGTGTTCCCCCACGTTCGGGCGATGGACAATCAGGCGGAGCTAGAAGAAGAGCGACGTCTGGCGTACGTGGGCATTACGAGGGCTATGCGGCATCTCTCCATGACGCACGCCTGGAGTCGCACTCAGTGGGGCCGCCGTGTGGACTCCCTGACGAGTCGGTTCTGGAACGAAGTTCCCGCGGAACTCGTGAAGGATGTGTCAGCTCGTCAACCCCTCCGCCGTTCGTCCTTCGTCGAGGAGGACTACGGCTTTACGGGACGGAATTCGGAATTTGTTTCCGGACGCGCTTTCGGCACGGGCCCCGCACAAGAGGCGTCACGCAGCGGCGCAGAAACGCTCGGTCTCGTTGCTGGTGATCGGGTGCATCACGATCGATTTGGCGATGGGACCGTTACCAGCGTGACGGGTGAAGGTGAGAAGCAACGCGCCTTTGTGAAGTTCGACGAAACCGGGAGCGAGAAACAGTTGGTGCTGTCGATCTCCCCGTTGCGACGTTTGTAGGTCCTACCTCGTACGATGGTGTAATGCCGTCGGACCCGTCAATGCCCCGTCGGTCTCGGCGTGCGAGTTCGCCTCCGCCGAGTGGACCGCGAATGCGGCGTACGACGCGACAGACGTTTATGCGCCGCCGCTTTATCGCTGTTTTGACGCTAGTGACCGTCGTCTATTTCGGATATCTGGGCGTCACGTTGGTGATGGCTCTTACGAATCCTTCCTTTGGCGTGTCGCTGAGCGCCCGTGGTGCGGAGTGGGGACGCGACAATAATTTTGGTTGGGCGGTGACGTGGGTCGAGCAGCGGTGGTACTCCATTCATAAGCCCAAACAAGGTGGTGAGGCACCCTCGGACTCGTTCGGTAGTGGTGAGACCACGGTCGACGTTCCTCGAGAGGGCCACCTCCCTAAGCCGGCCAACATCACGTCACCCGCGGCGACACCGCAGGCGGGGGAGGGTGTGTGGCACGTCGCCGGTCGCCTCAGTGCCAAAGGTGTCCCCGCGCTCTACGAAGCGTTTGTGCGCCCCGACAACATTCGAACGAGTTACGTCGTCGGTGTCGTCTGGATGGACACCACCCTCTTGCAGTCGCGCCTTTACTCCGGGTCCTATATTCCCGGCGGTGGACCGTTTGAAAATCGGGCGCCGATTCTCCCGCGTATTACCGGATCACTGGTTGCCGCCTTTAACTCGGGTTTTCGTATGCAAGATGCTCGCGGGGGCTACTACATCGATCACAAAGTTGTGCACCCCTTGCGTCAGGGAGCTGCTTCGGCGGTAATTTTCAACGATGGCACTCTGACGGTGGGGCAGTGGGGGCGCGACGTCACCATGTCGAACGACGTACTCGCCGTCCGACAGAATCTCGATCTCATCGTGGACAACGGCTCACCCGTACCGGAACTCTCGGATGCCACCACGATGAAGTGGGGCGCCACGCTCGGTGGTCGTTACGACGTGTGGCGTAGTGGCCTGGGCGTGACGAAGAACGGCGCGCTGATCTATGTGGGCGGTCCGGCCATGACGATTCACGCCCTGGCGGACATCCTGGCTCGAGCCGGTGCCGTGCGGGCGATGGAGTTAGATATCAATACCGACTGGGTGCAGTATTCGATCTACCGTGCCCCCCTGGGTCAGGTCATTAACGGTGGTGCCGGACGAAGCCTTTTGCCGTCAATGGCAGGGCCACCGAGTCGTTACTTCACCTCGTGGTGGAATCGCGACTTCTTCACGATGTCGTATCGCGACGCGGCAATGCCCACGGGCGCTAGCGGCTCTCGTTGATAACGCGCCAGAGTCCCGCGGGGAGGTGGCGCAGAATGCCAAAGAGCCACTTCATAATTCCGGGGGAGTACAGAACGCGAGAACTAGACGCCAATCCCGCCACGGTGTCACGAGCTACTCGCTGGGCGTCCACGGCGAACGGCGCCGCTTTCATCCCCTCGGTCATCTTGGTGTGAACGAAACCCGGTCGCAGAATTTGCACCGTGACACCAGTACCTAAAAAGGCGTCCGCGAAGCCCTCGCAGTGTCGGTCTAGCCCCGCTTTAGCGGATCCGTAGAGGTACGACCCTCGCCGTACTCGAATTCCCGCGACGGACGTAATGACGAGAATGCGCCCGGTGCCTTGTTGCTGCATGCGAGTCTTGAGAGCAGCGAGAGCAGCGACGGGCCAGGTGTAGTTCACCGTCGCCACGTGGGCCGCTGCGACCGGGTCGTTTTCGTCGACCAGTTGATCGCCGAGATAGCCAACGGCCACGACAACGAGATCCACGGGACCATCGACGGCATCCCAGCAGGCTCGAATCGTTGCTTCGGCGTTCGAGGGATCCGCCGCGTCGAATAACACTGTCGCGGTCGAGGTTGCTCCGGCGTGTGCGGCTCGCTCGGCGGCAGCGGTGAGGGCGTCGGGGTTTCGCCCGGCGACGACCACTGTGCGCGCCCGCGCCCGCACGAGCTCGTCGACGAGTGCCTCGGCAATGTCCGATGTACCACCGAGAACTACGACGGACTGAGGCTGACCAAATGCGTTTTCCATTCTGCTCCTATTTATTGACGAGTCCAATGCGTCGGCTGAGGTCGCTGACAAAAATGTTGTGGGGGTCGACCTGATGCTTAACCGCGAGGAACTCCTCCACCCGCGGGTACATGTGGCGAAAGAGCGCGGGATCGAGACGGGAGTCTTTGGCGAGATAGATCCGACCACCCGCGTCCGCAACAAGGTGGTCGAGCTGGTCGAGGACGTGTGGCAGTGCCGCGGGGCCGACCGGTAGGTCGAGCGCCAAAGTCCAGCCGGGAAGCGGGAACGACAACGGTCCTGGGTTGCCCTCACCAAATCGCTTCAGCACGGCCAAGAAGCTGGGGACTCCACTTGAGGACAGCAGCTCGATCGCGGAGCGGACCGTCTCACCGGCTGCATCAGGAACGACGAACTGATACTGGACGAACCCCCGACTGCCGTAGAGGCGATTCCAGTCGCGTACACCGTCAAGGGGGTGAAAGAACGTTCCGAGTGACTGCCGTTCTCCGGTGCGAAGGCGGGGAGCCTTGCGGAACCACCCTTCGTTAAAGGCCCGAATCGACAGCGAGTTGAGTAAGCCGTTCGGCGCCGGAAAGGGCACCGACAGCCGAGGTGGACGAGGCGGCGTCTTAACCGATGACGGTGACTCCTCGTGATCGCCCCGGGTAATGATTCCTCGTCCCAACGAGCGACCCTTACTCATGCAGTCGACCCACGAAACCGAGTACCGATAGCGATGATCGTGAGCAAGCATGTCGGCCATCACATCATCGATGTTGGCGTGACGAACCGTATCGACGAGGACGTGGTCGCTCGCAACGGGCAGTAATTGGACCGTGGCGTCAACGACAAAACCTGTTAGCCCCATGCCGCCCATCGTGGCCCAAAAGACGTCGGGATTTTCGCGGGGTGAGCACGTCAGCAGTCCTTGCGGCGTGAGGAGACGGAGAGATTGGACGTGCGAAGCAAACGAACCGTCCACGTGGTGATTCTTCCCGTGAACATCGGCAGCGATCGCCCCGCCGATCGTCACTTGGCGAGTGCCGGGTGTGACCGGGACGAACCAGCCACTGGGGAGTCCTCGTTGAATGATGTCATCGATTGACACGCCTGAGCCAACTGTTACGACACCATCGTCACTAATTGGTGAGAAGTCGGTGAACGCGTCATTGCGGAGGACGAGCCCACCCGCGACTTGCGCCGCGTCACCGTAGCTACGCCCCAGCCCGCGGGGTACGACATGGGACGAGGATTGAAGGGCATCGACAACGGCGGCCTCGTTACCGGGTGTGACGACGTCGGCCACGCTCGGTGATGTTCGTCCCCAGCCCGAGAGACGCTCCCTCATCAGCCGTGGATGCCAATCAGGAAGAGCGCAATCCAGAGAGCACCCAATATTTGAAGTGTGCGATCAGTCAGCACCAGATCTTCAGGCGCTCCGCCATCGCCTCGTTCGAGTCGTTGCAAAATGTGCAAGATGGCAATGACGACTGGCACGACCGTCAAGCGAATGGGAACAACGAGGTGATGCACATTCGAGAGTCCGGTGTCGGAGACATCAAAGGCCCAGAGGCAGTACGTCGTGACCACGACGGTCGCCGTAAGGGTGAGGGACGCGCGAAGAAAGTCAGGCGTGTAGTCGCTGAGCACGTGACGGTGGGCACCAGCGGAGGACTTCAGCTCACTGATTTCTGCAGTGCGTTTCCCGATGACAATGAACAGCGCGGCAAATGCCGTCACGGTCAAAAACCAGTTGGAGACAAAAAGATCGCTCGCTGTGGCGCCGGCGAGCGCTCGTAAGAAGAATCCACTCGCTACGACGCAGAACTCAATAACTGGCAGTCTCTTCACCCCGGCGGAGTAGGCGAGCGAAACCGCGAGGTAGATACCGAGGACGACGAGGAGAGAGGTATTGCCGGCGCCCCAAGGAGAAGAGAGCCAGAGAGCACCGAGGAGCAAGACTCCCGCAAAGAGTCCTGCGTGTCGCGCCGACACCGCCCCGGCGGCAATCGGCCGGCGCGACTTGGTGGGGTGGAGGCGATCGGATGGGGCGTCAACAATGTCATTAATGAGGTAGAGACCGCTCGCTCCAATCGTGAACGCCGCAAAGGCCGTCAGGGTATGTCCAAGGACCGCACTATTTGTCACCTGCCCCGCGGCCGCGGGAGCCACCAGCACGAGCAGGTTTTTGACCCACTGACGAGGTCGAACCGAGATAAGGAGTCCGCGCACCGCCCGCATAGTGCCAGTGAGCCTACCCCTGACCCTCAGTGAAATCTGAGGTGTCCACCTCGAATAGGGCTAATTCACTCTGCTCCTATGCTTAGAAGCCGATGAAGCGCACGTATCGAGTGGTAGTGGCCAAGCCAGGCCTTGACGGTCATGACCGCGGAGCCAAAGTCATCGCCCGTACCTTGCGTGACGCCGGTTTTGAGGTCGTGTACACCGGCCTTCACCAGACTCCCGAGCAAGTCGTTCAGGCCGTTATTCAAGAAGACGCGGACGCTCTCGGTCTCTCCCTGCTCTCGGGCGCCCACTTGGTATTGGTGCCGCGCGTAGTTGAACTTCTCCGATCTGCGGGGCGTGATGACGTCCTCGTCGTGGTTGGGGGAATCATTCCCGACGATGACATTGTGCCGCTCGAAGCGGCCGGTGTCTCTCGAGTATTCACACCTGGTTCGCCGCTCGGTGAAATCGGTTCGTGGCTTGAGACAGCGTTGGACGATAGGGAGTCCGCGTAAGCGGTTGAGAGGCGCTACGCGCCGAAAGTGAGAGCTAATGGATCTCTTCGAGTACCAGGGCAAGCAGTACTTCGCCCGCTACGACATCCCGGTATCACCGGGCGACATCGCTGACACTGTCGATCAAGCCGTCGCGATTGCCGAGCGCATTGGCTACCCCGTGGTCGTCAAGGCTCAGGTCAAAGTCGGTGGGCGCGGGAAGGCTGGCGGTATCCAACTCGCCGACAACGCTGAGGACGTGCGCCGACACGCCGGCAACATTCTCGGAATGGACATCAAGGGCCACATCGTGCACCGCGTATGGATTGAGCGCTCGAGTGATATTGCGAAGGAGTACTACTGCTCCTTCACCCTGGATCGTCCCAACAAGGTTCACCTCGGAATGCTCAGCGCCCAAGGCGGTGTGGAGATTGAAGTGGTGGCAGAAAACGACCCGTCGGCGATTGCCATGATTTCGATCGACCCCGTGAAGGGCCTCGATCTTGCGACCGCCAAAAAGTGGGTCGCGGACGCCAAACTTGACGACGAAGCCCGGGAACAGGCCGCCGATATTTTGGTGAAGTTGTATCGCTGTTACACCGAAGGTGACTGCGACCTCGCCGAGATCAACCCGTTGATCTTGACGCCCGAAGGCAAGGTTCACGCTCTCGACGCCAAGGTGACGTTGGACGAGAACGCGTCCTATCGCCACCCGGAATGGGACGCCTTCCGTGCTACCGAGACGGAAGACCCTCGCGAAAAGATGGCGAAGGAGAAGGGTCTCAACTACATCGGACTGGACGGCACCGTGGGCATCATTGCCAATGGCGCCGGTCTCGCCATGAGCACTCTCGACGTGGTCAATCAGGTCGGCGGGACCGCCGCCAACTTCCTGGACATCGGTGGTGGCGCTAACGCGGATGTCATGGCCGCGGCTCTCGAGGTCATCAATGCCGATCCAAAGGTCAAGGCCATTTTTGTGAACATCTTCGGTGGTATCACCCGCGTCGACGAAGTCGCCAAGGGTGTGTTAGGTGCGCTCGAGAAGGTCACCATTAACTCGCCGATCGTGTTGCGACTGGACGGCACCAACGCCGTCGAAGGCCGCGCCATCTTGCAGCCCCATCTGAGCGCCACGCTCATCACTGAACCGACCATGCTGGACGCCGCTCGCCGTGCGGTCAGCTTCGCGAACGCTTAAGGAAGAACTATGAGTATTTTTGTTGACGAAAACACCAAAGTCATTGTCCAGGGTCTCACGGGTGGCCAAGGTCGTTTTCACGGTCTGCGTAACCGTGATTACGGCACCAAAGTGGTCGGTGGTGTCACTCCGGGTAAGGGCGGCACCGATGTGGACGGCATCCCCGTGTTTAACTCCGTGAAAGAAGCCGTGGCCGCGACGGGTGCCACGGCGTCGTTTGTCTCAGTTCCGCCCAAGTTTGCCGCGGCGGCCATCATCGAGGCCGCCGAAGGTGGCATCACGTTCATCGTGTGTATTACCGAAGGCATCCCGGCCCACGACGAAGCCGTAACGTACAACCGACTCAAGGACGAGTTCCCGAACGTGCGTCTACTGGGCCCGAACTGCCCCGGGATCATTAGTCCCGGGAAGTGCAATATCGGCATCACGTCGGGCGACATCGCGCTGCCGGGTGGTCCGGTAGGTATCGTGTCGCGCTCCGGCACCCTGACGTACCAAGCGTTGCACGAGCTCAGCCAGCAGGGCATCGGTCAGACCACGTGTGTGGGTATCGGTGGCGACCCCGTGCCCGGCACCAACTTCATCGACTGCCTGAAGGCCTTCCAAGACGATCCCGAAACGAAAGCCGTCATGATGATCGGTGAAATCGGTGGATCGGAAGAAGAGCGCGCCGCCGAGTGGATTAAAGCCAACATGACCAAGCCCGTTGTCTCGTACATCGCGGGTGTCACGGCCCCGCCAGGTCGCAAGATGGGTCACGCCGGTGCGATTATCTCGGGATCGAAGGGAACGGCGCAGGCCAAAATGGACGCGTTGCGTGAAGCGGGCGTCCACGTCTGCCAGAACCCGACTGAAGCCGGTCAGAAGATGGTCGAGATCGTTCGAAGTCTCTAAGCGTGAGTATTCGCCTCGCGGTGTTGGTGTCCGGTTCGGGCACTCTCCTCGAGGCGATGCTCGCTCACGGCACACCGGTAGCGCTGGTCGCGAGCGACCGACCGTGTCGGGGGCTGGATATCGCCGCCGCGGCTGGTATCCCCACCGTGCTCGTCGACCGACAGGCGTTTGGGGGCTTTAGCTCCGACTTTGATCGAGACGCCTATTCCGGCGCCCTCGCCGATGAACTGCGCAGCAGTGACCTCATTGCGATGGCCGGTTTTGGAACGGTCGTGACCGGCGAGTTTCACGCAGTGTTTCCGGGCCGGGTACTCAATACGCACCCGAGCCTGTTGCCCGACTTCAAAGGGTGGCACGCCGTACGTGACGCCCTCGCGGCCGGAGTGAACGAGACGGGTTGCACGGTTCACATTGCGACGGAGGCCCTCGATGATGGACCACTACTCGCCCAGCGCACAGTGCCGATCCACCCCGACGACTCGGAGGAGTCGCTCCACGAGAGGATCAAGGAAGTCGAGAGGACGCTCTACCCTCTCGTGCTGTCCCGGGTTATTGAAGCGATGGAGAACGGTCGAGAACCGGCGACCTGCGGTGAGTACTAGCTAAAGGCACCAACGCGGTACAGCAAGAAGAGGCCAAAGCCAGCCGCAAGCGCTACCACGATTACACATCCCGCACCCAGCGAAGCCCACATCCCGACTTCCGGCTTGACGATAACGACACTGCTCGATTCCTTGGTACTCGGGGCGAGAGCAGTCCCGCGCCCGAAGCAAAACCTGTTGCCTAGTGGATTGGCATGACCGTTTGCACAGTTCATTCGAGCCCTTTCGCGACCACTCCGCACGGTAGCAGGGGAGGGTCCACGGCTTCTCTGGGGCGAGTCGGTGGGTAGGGTGACGTGAGAACAGCCTGTAAGTGGGGGAAATGCGCGTACTTCTGAGTGTGTGGGACAAGACGGGATTAGAAGATCTCGCCCGAGGGCTCGTTGAGCTGGGTGCAGAACTCATCGCTTCGGGTGGTACCGCTACCTCACTTCGTGACGCCCAGATTCCGCATCGTGATGTCGCTGACGTCACGGGCTCGCCCGAAATGCTGGACGGCCGTGTGAAGACGCTGCACCCCAAAATTCACGGCGGCATCTTGGCTGATCGCTCACGGCCGACACATCTTGACGAAGCTGAACAGCACGGCATCGAGTTGATTGACATGGTGGTGTGCAATCTCTACCCCTTCCACACCAATCCGTCGGTTGAGCTCATTGATATCGGTGGACCCACCATGGTGCGAGCGGCTGCCAAAAACCACGAGTCAGTTGCCGTCCTCACTCATCCGTCGCAGTACGCCGACGTGCTGCGCGAACTTCGCGAACTCGGCGCGGTGTCAGTGCCAACGCGCCACGCGCTCGCCCGGGCCGCCTTCGCCCACACGGCCACGTACGACGCGGCCATTGTTGAGTGGTTGGACGCCGGCGGAGCGATTGGGGAAGCACCGTCGGCGGTGGACGCCGTGGTGCCTCCAACGCTGCACTTCACGTTCGAGCGAGCGGACGTGGTTCGTTACGGTGAGAACCCCCATCAGATTGGTGCTCGCTACCGCCGCGCCGGACGAGCGACGTGGTGGGACGCTGTGACCCAGCACGCCGGAACTGCTCTGTCATATTTGAACCTGTTTGATGCCGATGCGGCCTGGCGACTCGTCCACGAGCTAGGCAGCGATGCCGGCGGTGCGCCCGCCGTTGCGATCATTAAGCACGCCAATGCGTCGGGGGCGGCGATTGGAGCCTCCTTAACGGACGCCTTCGACAAGGCTCTTGCCGCCGATCCGATGAGTGCCTTTGGTGGCGTCATTGCGGTTGGTGGCGATCTCGGCAGCGATGTCGCCACGGCCATCGCGAATGGTCCACAGGCCGATGTCATTATCGCTCGCTCAATGTCCGAGGAGGCGGTGGAGATTCTTCGGACTCGCCGAAAGGCGACTCGGTTGTTGTCGGCGCCGGAACCCGAACCGCTGGGTGTGTCAGTGCGTACCTTCGGTAATACGGCTCTCGTTCAGGATGCTGACGAACTTCTGGTGCCGGTCAGTGAATGGCGTTGCGTGACGAGGGTCCAGCCGAGTGCTGAGCAACTACGTGATCTCCAGATCGCCTGGCGCGTATGCGCACGGACGACATCGAACGCCATTGTGATTGCCCGTGACGGAGTGGCCGTTGGCATTGGTGCGGGTCAGCAGTCACGTGTGGTCGCGGCAGGAATTGCCACGACCAAAGCCGGTGAACTAGCCCAGGGTGGCGCCGCGTCCTCGGACGCTTTCTTCCCGTTTGCCGACGGGCTTGATGCTCTGACGGCGGCCGGAGTGACCGCCGTCGTTCAGCCGGGTGGTTCGGTGCGAGACCAAGAGGTGATTGATGCCGCCGACGCCGCGGGCATCGTGATGATGATGACGGGCGAACGACATTTCCGTCACTAAGGAGAATGATGGCTGAAATTCTGGACGGCGAGCGGGTAGCCGCGCGAATGAAAATGGAACTCGCGGATCGGGTGTCACGCCTCCGCGCGCTCGGTCGCGAGGTCGGTCTCGGGACGGTCTTAGTGGGCGATGATGGGCCGAGCGCGAAATACGTGGCGATGAAACACGCGGACTGTGCCGAGATCGGTATTGTTTCGCACCACTCACACCTCCCCGTTACCGCAACGCAAGCTGATGTGGCCGCCGTGATCGATCAGATGAATGCCGATGACAACGTCCACTCAATTCTCGTGCAATTGCCGTTGCCGTCTGGCATCAACGAGGAAGAGATTCTGTTGCGGGTCGCTCCCGAGAAGGACGTCGACGGACTCCATCCCACCAACCTTGGCCGGTTGGTCATGGGCGCTCCCGGACCGCTGCCGTGCACTCCCGCCGGCATTGTCGAGTTGCTCGCCGCGCACAAGGTTCCCGTTGAGGGCCGACACGTCGTCGTGATTGGCCGTGGCCTCACGATTGGCCGTCCCCTTTCGCTCCTGCTCGCGATGCGCCGTCCGGGGTGCAATGCGGCCGTGACGGTGGTTCATACCGGCGTCGACGATCTCGCCTCGATTGTCCGTACCGCTGATGTGGTGGTGGCCGCGGCCGGTGTCGCCGGCCTCGTGACCAAGGACATGGTGAAGCCCGGCGCCGCGGTCGTGGGCGCTGGGACGAGTTGGTCGGGGAAAAAACTCATGAGTGACGTCGACGACGCCGTGGCCGAGGTGGCCGGTTGGATCACGCCTCGTATTGGTGGCGTCGGCCCCATGACTCGTGCCATGCTGTTACGCAACGCTGTGTTAGCTGCGGAGAAGGTGCGATGACGACTCGAGACGAACAGGGCCGAGAATTTGACGTTCGCCCGTGGGGTACGTATCTCGTGCTTGATGATTCGCAACCAGACCACAAAGTCAAGCGGATTGTGGTGGAGCCCGGTAAGCGGCTGAGCTATCAACGTCACGCGCAACGTTCGGAGCACTGGTTTGTCGTGTCGGGAGTCGCCACCGTGATTTTGGATGGCGTGGAACACGAGGTGGGGCCGGGTCAGGACATCGACGTGCCCGTCGGAACAGCGCACCGATGTGAGAATCGGGGCGCCACACCCGTCGTCTTCATCGAAGTCCAGCACGGTACGTATTTCGGTGAGGACGACATTGTTCGGCTCGAGGATGACTTCGGTCGTGCCAACTAAGCCATGCGTGTCGATGATCTCTTAGCGCAGGGACTCTGTCGCTCATTTGAGTTTTTCCCACCGAAGAATGATGATGAAGCGACCGCGTTGTCGGCAGCCATTACAGAGCTCGCCGATCTAGCGCCCTCCTTTGTATCGGTGACGTATCGAGGGGGCCGAGAGTCTCGCCAGCGAACCTTCGATCTAGTGAGTTCCATCGAACACACAGCCGGTATTCCGGCCATGGCGCACCTCATCTGCGTGGGTCACACACGGGCTGAAATGAGAGAGATTCTCGCGAACTACGTCGATGATGGCATTCACAACATCATGGCGCTCGGGGGCGACATCCCGTCTGATCCGGCTCTCCAGGGTGGTGACTTCGTTCACGCTAGTGAGCTCGTCGAGCTCGCGAGAAGCGTGGGCGAGTTCTCCGTGGGAGTCGCGGCCCACCCGCTGGGTCATCCGCGGTCGCCAAGTCTCGAGTCCGACCGCAAGTACTTGGCAGAAAAGATGCGTCTCGCCGACTTTGCCGTCACGCAGTTCTTCTTTGATGTTGTCGAGTGGCAGCGTCTGGTTGACGATCTCGATGCGCTCGGCGTGAGGAAGCCCGTTGTACCTGGCATCATGCCCGTCACCACATTGAGTGGTGCCGCCCGTATGGCGGATATGGGGGCTGCGGTGCCGGGGTGGCTTATGGAACGCCTCACGGCAGTGAAGGATCAGGGCCCCGCTGCCGTGCGTCAGGTGGGGATTGAAGCCGCGACCGAGCTGTGCCGAGAACTCCTCGCGGCCGGCGCACCCGGCCTGCACTTTTACACACTGAATCGCTCGACCGCGACCCGCGAAATACACGCCCGCTTGTTTCCCCACTGATTTCGATTGGCACTTCAGAAGTAGAATGTTGCCGGTTCCCGCGAGGTGTTGACTGTCTCGCAACCAGCTACAACCCCGAGGAGAATGATGACTACCCCCAAGCACGTGACCGTTACCGGTGCCGCCGGTCAAATCGGCTACCAACTACTTTTTCGCATCGCATCGGGTGCACTCTTTGGTCCCGACCAACCGGTGGTCCTGCGACTCCTCGAAATCGAGCCCGCGATGAAGTCACTGGAAGGGGTCGTCATGGAACTCGACGACTGTGCGTTTCCGCTGCTCGCCGGTATTGAAGCAACGAGTGATCTCAATCACGCCTTCAAGGGGACCAACTGGGCACTCCTCGTGGGATCAGTACCCCGCAAGGCCGGTATGGAGCGCAGCGACCTGCTGACAATCAATGGTGGAATTTTCAAGCCGCAGGGCCGGGCGATTGCGGAGAATGCGGCCAGTGACGTCAAGGTTCTCGTTGTCGGCAACCCGTGCAACACCAACTGTCTCATTGCCCGTTCGAACGCCCCTGAAGTACCAGCCGATCGGTGGTTCGCCATGACGCGCTTGGACCAGAACCGTGCCGAGACGCAGATCGCCAAGAAGGCCGGTGCCCCCGTGGCCTCCGTCAAGAATCTGGCGATCTGGGGCAATCACTCGTCCACTCAGTTCCCGGACTTTGCAAACACCACCGTCAACGGCTCACCCGTTCCCACCGTCATTTCGGACCACGAATGGCTGCAAGGTGACTTCATCTCCACGGTGCAGAAGCGTGGCGCGGCGATTATCGAAGCTCGCGGCGCAAGTTCGGCAGCCTCAGCGGCCAATGCCGCCATCGACACGGTATTCGGTCTGGAGAATGCCACCGCGGCCGACGACTGTGTCTCCGTTGCCGTTACTTCGAACGGTGAGTACGACGTTCCCGCCGGTCTCACGTTCGGCTACCCCGTCATCGCCGACGGCCGTGGGGGTTGGAGTGTCAAAGAGGGATTTGAACTCGATGACTTCGCCCGCGGCAAGATTGCAATTACCACCGAGGAGCTAGTCGCTGAGCGCGACGAAGTGCGCCAACTCGGCCTGATCTAAGACGAATCACGCAGACTCCCACGGTGTCGTGCCGTGGGAGTCTGCTCGCATTTACTCGTCAACCGCGTTGGCCGCACGCCATTGCGAACGAGGAAAGTTTCGTTAGTGTTGATTTATGAAGTTGCGCGGTGTTGTTGCCACCACGGTGATGTTGGGGTTCTTGCCGTCGTCAGCTTTTGCCGCTTCCGCAACGTGTGCCCAACTGCCAAAACCCAGCGGCACCTATAGCGGGTGTTCGTGGTCGGGCTTGAATTTTCAAGGCTTCAATCTGACCGGCGCAAATCTGACAAATACCACTCTGTCGAACGCCAATCTCACTGATGCGGTTCTTACGGGAGCCAACCTCTCGGGGGTCGATCTCAGTGGCGCCACGTTGAACGGTGTCGTGAGTCGCGGCATAACGGGAACGCCGAAATCACTTCCACCACTATGGAAAGTCTCGCGGGGTTACCTCATCGGTCCTCGTGCGAATCTCACCGGCGCCACTCTGAGCGGCGTCGATGTGACCAACGTCAGTCTCCGGTACGCACAGCTTGATGGGGTAGCCAGCGGTGGCATCGTGGGCGACAACGTCATCTTGCCTGACGGGTGGCGTCTTGCGAATGGCTACCTCGTGGGTTCGACCGCGGTACTCGTTCGTGCGAATCTCTCGGGTGCTGACCTCACCGGGGCGAAAGTGAAGGAAGCAAATCTCTTGGGTGCGACTCTCACGGATGCGGACCTCAGCCGTAGTGACTTTCGGGGTTCGACTTTGACGAACGCAAAGGTCGGTGGCGCAAACTTCAGCGGCGCACTGATGGCGCAAGTGATCAGTGGTGGGGTGACCGGTCAGCCCACCACCCTGCCGTCGGGCTGGGGGGTCATCAACGGGCACTTCGTCGGACCCGGCGCCATGTTGCGGCATGCGAATTTGGCGTACGCCACATTCTCAAAAGTGTCGCTGCGGGGAGCCAATCTCTCGAGCGCTTCGCTCTACCAATCAAATCTCGTCGGCGTGAACTTGGAAAATACCAATCTCAATCAAGCGAACTTCAGCAAGGCACGGTTGCAGGGCGCCGACTTTGCGGGCGCCATGGCGTACAAGACAAATTTCAGTCGTGTCAACGCCAGTCAAGCGAACTTCACACGAGTGAAT
>CAXBRG010000002.1:0-25972 GCA_963977995.1 uncultured bacterium
TGGCCGCCGCTTTCGCATCGACCCGCGGCTTAGTCCGTGTCTTGGCCGGCGCCACGCGCAGCTCGACCACCCCGATGTGCCCCAACGCCGCCACCAGATCGTCGCGGATGACAGTCTGCACGTACGCGTCGGCTCCCGCCGTTAAATCATCAAGAGTCTGGCACGGTATCCCGTCACCGGCCATCACAACTGAGTACGCACCGTTGGTCACGCGAAAGGCCACCGAGGGCTCAACGGGACGGTGATCCGTCGCTCCCACCACGAAGGTCATTTCGCCGAGGGAAAAGGTCTGACCTGGCTCTACCTCGGTCACCGGAACCTGAGGGCCACTCTGTAAGTCATCGTGATGATTAATGCGATATCCGATATCGGGTGCCAGCATGTCAAGGAGTGCGGTGACAACGCGGGCTGTGCCAGGGGGGCCAAAGATTGGCAGGGCCGTACCCGGCCCGCTCATGACCCAGTGACTAGTGATCACATCGTTGAGATCACTGATGTGGTCCGAGTGCAGGTGCGTGAGAACGACACCCTTGAGAAAGACGGGGAAAACTCCCGCACCGGCGAGTCGCTGGACCACACCTCGCCCGGCGTCGACCAGCACCAGGTCACTACCCGACGTGAGAAGTGAACTTGGTCCGGCGCGGTGGGGATCGGGAATGGGCGAGCCCGTTCCTAGCAGCGTGATTTTCATACCCCTCCGTTCGACGCCTAATGACCCTAGGCGATGGACGTAGGGTGACGCATGTGACGTCACTGGCACATCGGCGCCTCTACCTCTGCGTGGGTCTCCGCGACGACATGGCAACGTTTCTTCCGGCCGTACTGCGCGGTGGCGTGACCATTGTTCAAATTCGAGAGAAGAACGCCCCCCGTGAGGCCATCGCCCGTGGGGGCGCACTCATGCAGTCGATCTGTCGGGATTTCGACGTTCCCTTCATCGTCAATGACGATCCGACTCTCGCATACGACCTGGCAGCCGACGGCGTGCACGTCGGACAAGACGACATTTCCGTTGCGCGGTGTCGCGAGATCCTCGGTCCCGACGCGATTATTGGGTTGTCAACCCACGCACCCGATGAGTTTGCAGCGGCAATGAAGGAGCCGGTTGACTATCGGTCGGCCGGACCCATCGTGCCCACCCCCACGAAAGAGGGCCGACCCGGGACCGGCGTCGACTACGCCGCGGAGTGTCAACGGATGTCGTCACAGCCCGTCTATGTCACCGGTGGTGTTGACGTCGACGCCATTCCCGTTCTGCGCCAAGCGGGACTCACCCACTTCGTGGTCGTTCGCGCATTAACAACAGCGCCGGACGTTGAGTCAGTGGCCCGTCATCTCTCCGACGCGATTCTCGCGACGCCCTAGTGGCGATCCATCCACCCCACGAGAGTGGCCACCATGCGCGGGTCGGCGCGGAGCCAGTGTCCGGCTCCTTGGATGATGCGAAGTTCCGCGTGCTCATCGGCGGCTTCGAAAAGGTCTCGGGCATTATGCACCGGCACTTCGCGATCGTCGGCACCGTGTCCAATTAACAACCGACGCGGCGGAACCTGCGCGATGGCTCCCCGGGGATCGAGCGCCACGACGCCATCTCGTAACTCCTGAGGCGGGGGAAGCGGATGGGACTTTTCCACGACGCCGGCTCGCTGCACTCGAGAGTAAAAGCTCTCAGCCTCGCCGCACCACACCGTCAAATCTGCCGATGTGGCAAAGGTGGCCACCCCACGGACGCGTTCATCCGAGGCGGCTGCTCGAAGGGCCAAGCATCCACCGAGACCGAATCCGGCGAGAGACAGTGATCGGTCCGCATCGAACAGTCGGTCGATCATGACGGCTAAGTCCGCCTGCCATTGAGCCGCGCTGAACGTACCGGTCGCCGCACCCACACCGGACATCGTGCCCGAAGCGACCGTCCAGCCCGACTCATGGGAAATCTGCTCGGCCAGTTCTGGCAGCATGCCCGCAGCCGTTCGCCCCATTCCCAGAATCATCGGGAGTCCGTGAACGAGTAACAGCGTTCTCGGAACGGGGTTTCTATTCTCTGGTCGAACGATGTGGAGGTCAATCTCCGACGTTCGACTCTGCAGTCGCTCGTGCGTCTGCACTGAATTTAGATGCCGAGCAAATTCGCCAAGATCTCACGGTGGTACGTGGGGTCGCCGAGGAGCAACTCGCCACTCTTCGCACGCTTGAAGTACAAGTGTGCGTGGTGCTCCCACGTAAATCCGATACCACCGTGAATCTGAATGTTCTCACCGGCGCAGTGAAAGAACGCTTCCGAGCAAAATGACTTGGCCAGACTCGCGGCAATAGCGAGGTCGTCGTTGTCTTCTTGTGCGCAGTAGGCCGCGTAGTACGCCGCCGACTTCGCTGACTCAACTTCGAGCAACATGTCCGCCGCCTTGTGCTTAATCGCCTGGAACGAACCAATCGGTCGACCAAACTGCACGCGCTCCTTGGCGTAGGCGACAGCGTTATCCAAGCAACGCTGCGCGCCACCAGTCTGCTCAGCCGCCAACAAGGTGGCCGCGCGCTGCAGAGTCTTAGCGATGCCCGCCGCCGCGCTGCCCTCGGCACCAATGAGGCGCGCTGGCGTGTTGTTGAATTCAATTCGACTCTGCTTACGAGTTTGATCCATCGTCGGCAAGAGTTCTTTGGTCAGTCCCGACGCATTACCGTCCACAGCAAAGAGTGACAAGCCCTTCGAGGTCTTCGCCGTCACGAGAATCAGATTTGCGATGCTGCCATCGAGCACGTAGTTCTTCGCCCCGGAAATCGTGTAGCTATCGCCACTTCCTGCGGCCGTGGTGGTCGTTGCCTCCGGATCCCACTCTCCACTGTCATCCGTTAACGCCAACGTCGCAATGGTCTCACCCGCAGCGATACCGGGGAGATACTCAGCTTTCGCAGCGTCGTCACCCGACGTCAAAAGAGCATTAGCAGCGAGGGCCACCGTCGAAAAGTAGGGAGCGCAGAGCAATGCGGCGCCCATCTCTTCGAACACGACGTACTGCTCGACGGGACCAAAACCTTGCCCCCCAAACTCTTCAGGGATACCCAGTGCCTGCAGGCCCAACTCTTCGGCCATCTGCTTCCACACGGCCTTGTCGTAACCGTCTGGCGTCGCCATCAGATCACGGACGGCTGTCTCAGGTGATTTGTCATCTAAGAACCGACGCACCATCTTGCGCAGTTCGTCTTGCTCTTCGGTGAATCCAAAATTCATGGTCAGTCCTCGAAAATATCGTCCGGTTGGCTTCTTTGAGACTAGCGAATGATGACGCTGCTCCCGTCTGGCATCCTGTAGGCATGGACGGAGTAGCCCAAATCTGGTCAGACGCCGCAACCGAGGTGTACCGCTTTGTCGTTGGACCCGTGGATAACAACGTCTACGTGGTTCGTTGCCGAGACACGGGTACGGCGGTTCTCCTGGATGCAGCGAATGAACATGAGCGCCTGCTTGAGATTGCTCGCCGGCTCGGGGTCACCTCCGTGCTGGAAACCCACGGACATTGGGACCATATTGGGGCCGTCAGTGAAGTCCGAGAAGCGGGCATTGAGGTCTGGGTACGTAGCGAAGACGCCAGTCTCCTACCGAGTTACGACGCGCTCTTGGACGACGATGCCGTCATCACCGTGGGACGACTGCGACTACGAACCATTCACACGCCGGGACACACACCGGGATCGATGTGCTTCGCTCTTGAGGGCACCCCGCTGCTCTTCACTGGTGACACCTTGTTTCCTGGTGGTCCCGGTGCAACAAAGTTTGAAGGCGGCGACTTTCCAACCATCATTCGCTCCATCGAAGAGAGACTGTTTCGCCCGTACCACGCCGAAACCCTCATTTGGCCCGGCCACGGCGCACCGAGCACGCTCGGCACGGAATCTCCCTCTCTGCAATCGTGGGTTGATCGAGGCTGGTAGCGGGGAGACAAATTCCAACACGCCGGTAGGCTTATTTCGTGACTAGCCCCCTACTCGAACTGCGGAATCTCCACGTCAGTGCGGACGATGTCGAAATCCTCCGAGGCGTCAATCTCACCGTCGGCGAGGGCGAGGTCCATGCTCTGATGGGTCCCAACGGTGCCGGTAAGTCCACGCTGGCCGCTGTCATCATGGGGCATCCGGGGTACGTGGTCACCCAGGGGCAGATTCTCTTGCGGGGAGACGACATCGCCGAATGGTCGCCCGACGAACGTGCCCGTGCGGGAATTTTCCTGGCGTTTCAATACCCCGAAGCCATTGGCGGCGTCTCAGTGATTCAATTTCTTCGCCAAGCCATCGCGGCTCGAAAAAACTTGGATGAACTGAGTGTGCTGGAAGTTCGTCTCGACCTGGCGGAATGGATGGATCGACTGGGCATGGATTCGGCTTTTGCTGAACGCCATTTGAACGATGGATTTTCGGGTGGCGAGCGCAAGAGAAACGAAGTACTCCAGATGGCGCTACTGGAGCCCGACGTGGCCCTTCTTGACGAAACCGATTCGGGACTCGATATCGATGCGCTTCGTGTGGTGGCGAATGGTGTTCGGACAATCAAGAGTGCACGGCCCGCCATGGGAGCTGTCGTGGTCACTCACTACGTCAAACTTCTCGACGAACTCGTACCTGATGTCGTCCACGTCCTCGTCGACGGACGAATTGTGTACTCCGGTGGAGCCGACGTTGCAACCCGAATTGAACTCGAGGGCTACGAGCCGTTCCGAATGGCCCACCAATGACGAGCTTTTCCCCCGTCACCGTCCGTGGCGACATTCCTCTCTTACGGCGTCGGGTCCACGACCAGCCCATCGTCTACCTCGATACCGCCGCCACCGCACTCACACCTCGACCCGTCATCGAATCGATGCAGCGGTACTACGAACTCTCACACGCCAACGTCCATCGAGCGGTATACGTCACCGCCGCCGAGGCAACGTCGCTCTACGAGGAGGCCCGACGGGCTGTAGGACGTTTTATTCATGCGCCCTATCCCGACGATGAGATCATTTTCACGCGCGGGACAACGGAGTCGTTCAATCTTCTTGCGAAGTCATGGGCGCGGACTCACGTGGCACAAGGTGATGTCATCGTTCTGACCGAAATGGAACACCACGCCAACTTGGTGCCATGGTTTCAACTTCGAGAAGAAATCGGATGCGAGCTGCGGTTCCTCCGCGTGGGCGACGACTTCCGACTTGATCTATCGAATCTCGACGAACTATTGCAGGGAGCCAAGCTCCTTTCGGTGACGGGCATGTCCAACGTCCTGGGCACCATCACTCCCCTACCGGAACTCGTGGCTGCCGCGCGTCGCCACGGGGCGCTGGTTGCGGTCGACGGTGCACAGTTAGTTGCCCACCACCCCACCGACGTGCAGGCACTCGACATCGACTTTTTGGCGTTTGGCGCCCACAAAATGCTGGGTCCGACCGGCATCGGGGCATTGTGGGTTCGCCGTGAAGTCCTCCAGTCGATGCCACCTTTTCTCGGCGGTGGTGGAATGATTGCCGACGTTTCACTCGATGGCTTCACACCGGCCGTCGGCCTGAGTCGGTTTGAGGCAGGCACACCACCGATTGCCGAGTCTGTGGGATTTCGAACGGCAGTCCGCTACCTCGAACAGTTGGGACTAGCCGACGTCGCGAGCCACGAAAAAAACCTCACGTCATACGCCCTCAGTTCGCTTCAGGAACGATTCAGTGATCAGATTCGTATTCTGGGCCCAAGCGACATGGTCGACCGTGGAGGTGTTATTTCCTTCGATCTCGTCGGCGTCCATCCCCACGACATTGCGCAGGTTCTCGATCAACGGGGAGTGTGCATTCGTCCCGGACACCACTGCGCCAAACCACTAATGAAGCGCTTCGGCGTTGTGGCAACGGCGCGTGCGTCATTTGGTCCCTACTCGCTGTCGAGTGATGTCGATACGTTTGTTGACGCCCTCTCCGATGCCGTTAAGTTGTTTCTCTGATGTCAAATCTCGACGACCTCTACCGAGAGATCATTCTCGACCACTATCGAAATCCTCGTAATCGTGGAGAACTCGCATCGCCCCCCGCTCACCGAGTCGAGGGATTCAACCCTCTGTGTGGTGATGAAATTACGGTGTACTTCGATGTCGTCGACGGCGTACTCCGCGAGATCAAAATTGCGGGGCACGGATGCTCAATATCTCAGTCGTCGGCATCGCTGATGTCAGCAGCGGTGAAAGGCAAGGCGGTTGAGGACGTTCGTGCCGTCGTCGCAACGTTTAAACAACTCATGACCGTGCACGAGAACTCGCTCGAAACTGATGCCGAACCCGAGGCCGTTGATTTACGGGCCCTCGGTGAACTCGCCGCACTTCAGGGCGTGGTGAAGTTCCCCGTCCGTATCAAATGTGCCACCCTGGCGTGGAACACTCTCACGCAGGGTCTCGACGAGATTTAGGACTACTTAGCTCCGGGAAAGCACGGGACGGGATCAAAGTAGGAACCATCATTCACCATCGTTGTCGTCGTGTGTGGTTTCTTTAAGGTCGTCGTGGTCTTCTGCGGAATCGTCGAGGTCGTCGTCGGAATCGTGATGACGGGGGGCGGTGGCGTCTGCATCCGAGAGTTGGGCGGAGGGGTTGTCGGCGCAATGAGTGACGAACCGAAGACTTTGACGAACAGTTGCTGTGCGGCCGGTTGATTCACCACCAAGACGGAACCGTAGGGATTCGGCCCAGGGCTCATCACCGGAAGGGTGTACGTCTTCAGGGCACCGGGGTCGTAGCTGTGAAACTTCACCGCGAGGGCAATCAACGTATTGAACTTGAAGCTGGAGTCCAATTGGATGCCCGCGGGTAGCTCACTCAGCAGCGAGTTCAACGTCTGAGGGTTGTACACGGTGCGCGCCTTCAGCATCATTGCGCGCAGGAATGCGTCTTGACGATGAATTCGTCCGTAGTCGCTCGTGCCGTCGTAGTACCAACGCCCATTTTGAAACCATTCAAAGTGGCGCGAACGTGCCACGGCCAGGGCTTGCATCCCCGAAAGATGCTGGCAGCCCGGTGCGTAGATACGCAGACCGGAATACATGTCCCGCGACTTATAGGGGAACTTCAACCAAATGCCACCGAGGGCGATGACCGAGTTAGCGAGTCCACCAAAGCTCACCTCCACCACATGATTGATGGGGATACCGAAGTTCTGCGTAATCGTCCGGGCGAGTACCGCCGGTCCAGCAGTGATCTTTGAACCGTCGTAGAGATTCACGTTGATTCGCTGGAAACGAGACCCGAACACCTTTTGCAGCGAAGGGATCAACGTGACCAACGTGTCGCGCGGAATCGAAATCACCGAAATCGATGGCGCCTGTGGGTCGACGTGAATGATCTTGATGACGTCAGACCGTTGACCACCGACCGAGCCTGCTCCCGTCTGATGGGCCATCTGTCCGGTCAGTCCGGCACGAGAGTCGGAGCCGATGGACAAGATATTGAACGGCTCGCTCGGGAGACTGGCTTGGCAGACCGGACAGTCCAAATTGTTGATCTTCTCGAAGCGCCACTGACCGTAGAGGTACGCACCGCCGGCGAACGATCCGGCAATCAGTAAAACCGAGAGAGCCACAATCCCGAGACGGCGTTGCCGTGATTGTGGACGCTTCCTGCGCCGAGGACGGCGAGTTCCCCCGGTACGACGGTCGATAGCGTCGCCGAGGGCCATCAGGCGATCTTCATTGCCGACTTTGCGTGATCGCGATGATGCCATCACTTCAACTTACCGTTTCGGCACCTCGAAATGTGGTCACTCGAGCCCACGAAACGGTTCGTAGCCGTCCCGTTCAAGTTGCTCGGCAAGTTCAGGGCCACCCGAGGCAACGATTCGCCCGTTCGACATCACGTGGATGACATCTGGACGAAGTTCGTGGAGAAGTCGACGAAAGTGAGTGATTGCGAGAATGCCGAGGCCCCACTCTGAAGTTGCATCATGCAGTCGGCGCGCTACCGATCCCAATGCATCCACGTCTAAACCCGAGTCAATCTCATCGAGTACGGCAAACTTCGGGCGAAGGACGCCGAGCTGAACGACCTCAGCCCGCTTGCGCTCGCCGCCCGAAAGATCAACATTGACGAACCGCTCCATCAATTCGGGGCGAAGCCCGACGCGCTCAGCCTGTTCAGATAACTGCTCCTCAATATTTCCCGAGGCCCCAGCCGCACGCAACATGTCGGAAGGTCGCACACCCGGAACCTCAAGCGGATGTTGCATAGCGAGAAAGACACCGGCACGCACCCGTTCAAAGGGCTCCCGAGACAAGAGTTCTTCGCCATTCAATCTCACTGAACCACCCGTCACGACGTAACCCGGACGACCCGTGATGACGTGAGCCAACGTGGACTTTCCACATCCGTTCGGCCCCATAATGACGTGAACCTCTCCTGATCGAATCGTGAGATTGACGCCACGAAGAATCTGTTTTTCTCCGACCGAGGCATTCACATTGTCAATGACGAGTTCGTTGGTCATCAGAACTCCACCTCAACAACTCCATCGATGACGCGGGTGGCGTACGAAGCCACGGGTTTGGTCGCTGGAAACGTCACAGCCGCACCGTCAGTCAGTGAGAAGAGTGCGCCATGTCGCGCGCACTCAATGGTTCGCTCCTCCGCATCGACCTCTCCTTCGGTCAGCGAGAAGTCTTCGTGACTGCAGCGATCATCAAGAACGTACACATCACTCCCCAACCGCACTAGCACCAACGTCCTCGGACCCAGACGAACCTGCTGCGCCGTGCCGTCTAGTAGTGCATCGAGCTGAGTCACCGGATGAAAGCTCATGCGACCACCTCGCGAACACGCTCCGTGATATCGGCTTCGAAGACTCGAGCGACCTGGACCGGCAAGACGTCCAACATCTCCTTGAAAAACCCTTCAATCATCAGTCGTTCGGCCTCGTGGCGCGAGACTCCCCGTGACTCCAGGTACCAACGTTGCATTTCGTCCAGGGGCCCCACGCTCGAAGCATGGGCACACGTGACATCGTTCTCGCGAATATCAAGGTTGGGCACAGAGTCGGCGTGCGCCTGTGGGCTCAGGAGAAGGTTGTGATTGGTCTGACGAGCGTCCGTGCGTCGGGCCCCACGCTCGATTTCAATGAGACCCGTGTACACCGACCGAGACTGATCTGCCGCCGCACCCTTTGATAACAACACAGACGTCGTGCGACCAACCTGATGCAGTTGGTGAGAACGAAGATCGTGAATCTGATCGCCGGAACCAAGGAACGTTGTCCACAGTTGATTTTCGGCACCCGGGCCGAGCAGTTCCGCATCGTTGCGCGCGCGGTCGTAGTGCCCCCCGAGGCTGAGGACAGATTGGTGCATCCGCCCAGAGCGCTCAATCCGCGCGGTCGTGCGCGACACGTGCCACGCCGAGGTGTCAAGGCGTTGATACGTCGCATACGTGAGCTGAGCATTGTCACCAATGTGGTACTCACTGACGGGCGCGACGAAGGCATCTCTTCCTCCCACCCAGACTTCAATCACGGTCACAGATGCACTGCGACCGAGAGTGACTCGCGTACGAGGGAACGATGCACCTCTGCCGATGTGGTGAATCACAAGAATTGAGCCGGCGTTAACGTCCGCGTCGACGTCGATCGAGACAACGTGATGGTGCAGTGACGTATTCAACAGTGCAAAAGAGTCATCGATGTACTCGGTCGCATCGACGCTCCATGAGTCCACGTGTCCAACCGCCACGCCCGACATCGCGCCAGCGACATTGACACACACACCATTCTCAACCCGAACGACGATTTCGGCGTGCTGTGTCAATTCTTGAATGAACAAAGGTGAGATATCGTCAGATTCCGGACTTCCAAAGTCATCAATAGCAAATTGCGCCAGAGGTGCGTAGCGCCACACTTCATCTGACGTCGTGGGGAGACCTTGGCGCCTCACGGTTTCGAGAAGTTGCTCCCGTTCGACGAAACCGGGGAGACCCGAGATTCGATTGCGAGCACTGTTTAAGAAGGTTTCCATAGGAGAAATTACGCAGTTTCAAGCATAGGTGTCGCTTCCTCGTTGTCCATCACGTTCTCATAGGCTCTGTGCTACTCAAGGAGAAATATGACCTTTACCTCAGACGTCCTTACCCTCTCCGTCGATGGAGCGATCGCGACGCTCTGGCTCGACCGTGTCGAGGCGCGTAACGCGATGGGTCGCGATCTTTGGCGCGATCTACCTCTCGCCGCACAGGCCGTAGCAGAGAACTCCGAGATTCGTGTTCTCATCATCGCCGCCAAGGGGCCACACTTCACGGTGGGACTCGACCTCAAGCAAATGGGGGGCACGCTGGTCGGCAGTGGTGAATCGCGAAGCCACGCTCAGAAAAGCGCCGCGATGTTTCAGGCCGTGCTCGACATGCAACGCGCCATTTCCGTCTTCGAACAACTACAGGTACCAGTTATTGCGGCCGTGCACGGTTACTGCATCGGCGGTGGCATCGATTTCATTACGGCCGCTGATATTCGTTTTGCGAGCTCTGACGCCATTTTCTCCGTGCGTGAAGCGAAGGTCGCCATCGTCGCCGATCTTGGTACGTTGCAACGCCTCCCACGAATTGTCAGTCCCGGCCACGTGGCCGAACTCGCCTTCACCGGCAAGGATATTGACGCTCATCGGGCAGAGCGCATCGGGCTCGTCAATGAAGTCGTCACCGGCAGCGCCGACGAGGTGTATCGCAAGGCGCTCGAGGTCGCGGAAGAAATTGCAGCCAACTCCCCGCTGGTAGTGGCCGGAACGAAAAAGGTGTTGGCATTCAACGACGGGCACACTGTCGACGAAGGGTTGAAGTTTGTTGCCGCATGGAACACGATGTACCTCCAGAGCAACGACCTCATCGAGGCAATGACGGCATTTATGGAAAAGCGCGGCGCGCACTTCACTGGTAGCTAGCGTCGCCAAAATCTCCAACCCCGCGCTGCACGACGGGCTTCACGCTCCAAGAACTCTCGACGTTCTTCGACAAACTCTGGCGCAACGGCGTTGACAATTTCGCTGGCGGCCGCCAAGACGCCTTGACGTTCATCGGGGGTACCTTCGGGCACCGTGGTCGGTGGGCTGACGAGCGAACCCCGGGCCCACCCCGCGTCAGCCAGGCGCTTTTCGAATGTCACGCAGTCCGAGGGGCATGAAAATGGCTGATCGGGTGCTTGACCGAGGATGCAGAAACGAGCCACCTCGCCATTGTCGTACGTCCGACTCTGAAAGTGCTTGCACTCTTCTCTCATACCCATGACTCCATAGTGCCACGGCGTAGCCTCACTGCATGCTCGGACCGCACCTCAGAATCGACCACCGCCCAGCCACGGCATCGCTCATAAACGAGTGTGCGGCTGTGGCTGCTCGATCTTTTTACACCGATCCGTTCTTTCGCCACTTGGGCCCACCGGCACTTCTCCGTTATCGGGGGCTCGCCATATTCTTTCGTGCCAATTTGCGTCACCTCGGTCGAAATGGTCGCATCTCCACCGTACGAACCACCGATGACCACATCGTGGGCGTGGCGGGCTGGATCACCACCGACGGCTACCCGCAGTCGCTCTACCACCAACTTGCGAGCGCACCGGGAACGTTGCGCGCTCTCTATCGGCGGCCACGCGCCCTCATCGACGGGCAGCGGTACCTCAACGCCATGGCGCGTGAGCACATAAAGGAACCTCATTGGTACTTGTTCTTGCTGGTTGCCGACCCTGAGATTCAGCGTCAGGGTGTCGGGACCGCACTGCTCACTGAGGCCCTCGACCACGTTGACCGCGAAGGAGTTGCGGCATATCTCGAAACACAAAAAGAAGACAACCTCGCGTACTATCGCCGCTTTGGCTTCGAATTAGTGGGGCAACTGACGCCCACACCCGGCGGACCGCCGCTCTACTGCATGAGGCGAGCGCCTCGCTAACCGATTGAACCTTCCATTTGGAGTTCAATGAGTCGACTCCACTCGACCGCGTACTCCATCGGAAGAGTCCGAGTGACGGGTTCGATAAAACCGTTGACAATCATCCCCATCGCTTGACTTTCCGTCAGGCCACGGCTCATGAGGTAAAACAGTTGGTCGTCGCCAATTTTCGACACCGTAGCTTCGTGACCGATTGAGGCGTCCTGCTCGCCTACTTCCATGTAGGGCTTGGTCTCGGAAATTGATGTCTCGTCAAGCAGCAGTGCGTCGCAGCGCACAAACGACTTTGCACCCGTGGCGCCCTCTTCGACCTTGACGAGTCCTCGATAGGTAGTTGTTCCCCCATCCTTCGAAATCGAT
This sequence comes from uncultured bacterium, assembly GCA_963977995.1. Lineage (GTDB taxonomy): Bacteria > Actinomycetota > Acidimicrobiia > Acidimicrobiales > RAAP-2 > RAAP-2. The sequence goes on from CAXBRG010000002.1 coordinate 12,275, forward strand.
TTCGACACGATGGTCGAAGTCGTCTCGGGAGCGCAGTGCACCATTTTGGCACCCGCATCTTGGATTTGCCCGGGGCCGGCGTAGGCCACCGAAAGAACTTCGCCCGATGCCTTCGGTCCCATCAAATACACCGAGGGGTATTTCATCGTCAGTCGCGACCCGATGTTGCCGTCGATCCATTCAACGTGAGCTTCGGCTTCGGCGCGAGCTCGCTTAGTAACCAAGTTGTACACGTTGTTCGACCAGTTTTGAATGGTGGTGTACGTGATGCGCGAACCTTGCAAAGCTACGAGCTCGACAACGGCCGAGTGCAGCGAATCCGTGGAATAGACGGGCGCCGAACAACCTTCGACATAGTGAACTTGCGAGCCCTCGTCCGCAATGATGAGAGTCCGCTCAAACTGTCCCATGTTCTCAGTGTTGATTCGGAAATACGCCTGCAGCGGTTGATCGACCTTGACACCTGGTGGCACATAAATAAACGATCCACCCGACCACACCGCCGAATTCAGCGCCGCGAACTTGTTGTCGTTGGGCGGTATGACAGTTCCAAAGTATTTCTGCACGAGCTCGGGGTATTCACGAACAGCGGTGTCCATATCGCAAAAGATGACACCGAGCGCTTCGAGGTCGGCGCGGTTCCGGTGGAACACGACTTCGGACTCGTACTGCGCGGTCACGCCGGCCAGATATTTACGTTCCGCCTCGGGGATACCGAGCTTCTCGTAGGTCTGCTTGATGGCGTCCGGCAAATCTTCCCAATCGCGAACCTGGTTCTCAGTGGGCTTGATGTAGTAGTAGATGTCGTTGAAGTCCAAATCGGGCATGCGGTCCGCAAACCACGGCAACATCGGTTTCTTTTCGAATCGTTGCAGAGCCTTCAAGCGGAAGTTCCTCATCCACTCCGCCTCATTTTTGATCGACGACATCTCCCGGACGATGTCGGCGTTCAAACCTTTTTTCGGCTTGAAAACGACGTCCAGCTCATCGCTCCACCCGAGTTGGTAGCGGCTGAAATCCAGATTGTCGACCGTCACGGCACTCCTTGCGAGTTATTCCTACAGAGATAGTACTAACCCTCAATGCCGCACCGTGCAGTTACTGGCAGAGTGTCAGGGTGACAACTGCACCCCAGGCCCCCCGCCGCCCTCATGACATCACCCGGCACGGCGACACCCGAACTGATCCCTACTACTGGATTATGAATCGCGAGTCCGAAGAAGTTCGTGACCTTTTGACGGCGGAGAATGACTTCACGCGACAGTCCCTGCAGCATCTCGACCCTCTCACGGAGATCATTTTTCAAGAAATCAAGTCACGCATTGTCGAGACTGACACGTCAGTACCGGTCCGAAAGGATGGCTACTGGTACTTCGAGCGAACGCGCGAAGGTGCGAACTATCCGCTCAGTTGCCGAGTACCCGTCACGGGCGACGGGATCACCCCACCGACCATCGACCCCGAGTCGGCTCTCCCCGGTGAACAAGTGATTCTGGACGAAAACGCCGAGGCCGAGGGCCACGATTTTCTCTCGGTTGGAATTTTGTCGATTAGCCCCGACGACAAATGGGTGGCGGTGGGCACCGATACATCCGGCTCCGAGCGGCACGTGGTGAGCTTCCGATCGCTGCATGGCGAGTCGGCTCCCACCGAAGAACTCCGCGACGTCTACTACGGATTTACGTGGGCTACCGACTCCCAGCACGCCTTTTACACGCGTGTCGATGACGCAATGCGTCCATGGCAGCTCTGGCGTCACCGAATCGGTACTGACCAAATAGACGATGTTCTCGTCCATCAAGAAGACGATCCGCAGTACTTCCTGGGCGTCTCACGCTCCAAGGACCAGCAAGTCATCGTCGTTTCCATGTCGTCGTCGATGACAACGGAAATGCACTTCCTGCCCGCCAACGACCCCACTCAGGATCTGCAAGTTCTCGATGTTCGCTCGCACGGGATCGAATATGGCGTCGATCACTACCTGGCCCCCGATGGGACGAACTGGTGGCTCAAAGTAACGAACGAAGCGGCGACCGACTTCCGCCTGATGGCGCGACGTGAAAGCGACAGCGAGTGGCGGGAGATAGTTCCGGAACGACCGGGGAACCGACTCGACGGCGTGGATCTGTTCTCGCGCTTTCTTGTGTGCGCCGAGCGAGTGGATGGATGTGCCGCTGTTCGGGTTGTTTCGCTCCTCGATGCGGAGGACCCCTTCGGTGACGATCTTCTGGAGCGCTCCTACGTTCTCACGAGTGGCGTCACACCGCACACCATGATTGCCGCCGATACCCCTCACTACGACTCCCCCGTCATCCGAGTTGTCGAAACGTCGCTAGTGACACCTCGGCGAGTTGCTGACGTCACGATGGCTACCGGTGCGATGGTCGTACGCAAGCAGCAAGAAGTTCGCGGAGGGTTCGTCGCCGACGACTACGTCACGGGACGGATCTGGGTGACGGCGAGTGATGGTGTCCGCATTCCTGTCTCGGTGGTTGCCCGGCGTGACGTGGTGACAACCAACGGGGATGGAACTCTCGCGCCCGTGGCCCCCGCGCCGATGCTGTTGTACGGATACGGCAGCTACGAAATTTCGATTGATCCCAGTTTTTCGGTCTTTCGCCTGTCGCTTCTCGACCGGGGCGTTATCTTCGCTATCGCCCACGTTCGTGGCGGGGGCGAGATGGGACGCGCGTGGTACGAGATGGGCAAAATGGCTCAGAAGCCAACCACATTCTCCGATTTTGTGACCTGTGGTCGGTGGTTCGTTGATAACGGTTGGACCACCAGCACTCGTTTTGCGGCGCGGGGTGGTTCCGCCGGTGGCTTGCTGATGGGAGCCGTGGCCAATCTCGATCCGCGGCTCTTTCACGCCATCGTGGCCGAAGTCCCCTTCGTTGACGCTTTGACCACCATGTTGGACGCATCACTCCCGCTCACGACGAACGAGTGGGAAGAGTGGGGCAATCCCGACGCCGACCCCCTGGTCTATCGCACGATGAAGAGCTACTCGCCCTACGACAATCTGCGAGACGACAAATATCCCACCCTGTACGTGACCGGCGGGCTCAACGACTCACGCGTGGGATTTTGGGAGCCGACCAAGTGGGTCCAAGCCCTGCGCTTTCGTAACCCCGATAACGAGGTGTATCTCAAGATGGAAATGGGTGCGGGTCACGGCGGCCCTTCGGGTCGCTACGACACGTGGCGCGACGAAGCAGGAACGCTGGCGTTCATTGTCGACCAGATCAACTAGCGAAGTAGACAACGACGGCGAGACTCGCAAGCACCCCGAGAATCACTGGTCCGAGGGACCGACGGCGACGACGCCCCGCCCGAACGAGCGCCCGGTCACGGCGCGAGTAGGTGCCCAGAGTCGAAAAAGAGTCGTCGATGGTCTCTCCGAAAACGTAGTTTGCGGTCGGATCAATGCGGGGGCGTGGAATCTCGATCCCACTCGAGGATGGCTGATAATTCGGTTGAACAAGGCGGAAACTAGGAGACAGTCGGTCCAGTGATTCATTGAGCGGTTGCCAACGGCGGCGCAACGCATCGCGCCGGATCTTACGAACTCGGAGATAGGTGGCCGCCGCCAGAAGAGTGACGGCGATGACGACCACGTACGTCACGATTGAAATGTCCCGAATCCACCGCGGTAGTACAGCAGGGGTCGACCCGAGGACGACGAGAGCCCCGTGACGGCGACGACGGCGATGTCGTGATCGCCAAACGTGGTGACGGACACAAGGTCGCCTTCAATGTGGGCCAGCGCTCCAACGATGCCCGGGGCACCATTCGACAAGGCTTCGTGATGCGTATCGTTGAATTTTGTGGGCGAGCTCGAGGCCAAGGCCCGTGCGACCGTCTCATGATTCTCCGCCAAAACGCTGATGCCCACTCGCCCGACATCACGAATGCGCGGCCACGAATTTCCATTCGTCGTGGCCGCAAAAGTAACGAGCAGGGGCTCGAGCGAAAGTGCTGCAAAAGACTGACACGTAAAGCCCGCCGGTCCCGTCTCCGTTGTAGCGGCAACCACGACGACACCCGTGGCGAAGTGCCCCACAACCTCTTTGAACTGTGCCGAACTCAGTGAGGCCACAGACGCGAGATTAGCCCTCGCCTTGACTACCGTGACGGTATGAACAACTCTCTGACTTTCGACGACGTCACGTTGCACTATCGCGAAGAAGGCGACCCACACGGGCCCCTCGCGGTGCTCCTTCACGGATTTCCCGATACGAACTACACCTTTCGACACCTCATGCCGTACCTCGCCAATCTCGGATACCACGTTGTGGCTCCTGCCATGCGAGGATACGCACCGAGCTCCGTAGCCACCACGGGCGACTACCAAACGGCCACGTTGTCGCACGATGCAATTCGTCTCCACGAGGCCTTTGGTGGCGACAGTAACGCCGTTTTGATCGGACACGACTGGGGTGCCGCCGGGACCTACCCGGCGCTCGCGGCGGCTCCGGAGAGATGGCGCAAGGCGGTCACGATGGCGGTTCCGCCCCTGGCCCTCATGGCGCAGGCGTTTATGACGTTCGACCAACTGCAACGTTCGTGGTACATGTTCTACTTCCAATCACCTCTCGCCGACGTCACTGTCCCGCTTGACGACTTCACATTCATCCAACGCCTGTGGAGTGATTGGTCGCCGCACTATGACAGCACGGTCGACGTACAGCACGTTCGTGAGGCTCTCGCCGAACCGGCGAATCTCGCCGCGGCGCTCGGGTACTACCGGGCGATGTTTCAACCTCCCGCGAGTACTTCCGCACTTGCACCGATTCACGCGGCGTTCTCGACTGTTCCCGCGATGCCAGTGCTCTACCTACACGGAGAAAATGACGGGTGTATTGGGACCTCGGTGGTGACCGACACGTTGGAGCATCTCGCTGTAGGTTCCGAGATGCACATCGTGGCGAACGCCGGCCACTTTCTGCATCTAGAACAACCCGACGAAGTACACCACCTCATCGGTGAATTTCTGGGTCGCTAGTCCGCCAGAACGTAGTGGCGACCACGCCGAGCGATGAGTCCATCGCGCAACAGTGCTGCCAATGTCGCCTCGAGGCGCGACGCGTCGATTCCTTCGGTCTGGGCCAACCTCGATGCACTCGCTCCTCTCGCACCGATGTGCCGAAGGATGCGACCGCGTTGCTGACGTACCGATCCTTCAAATCGACTCTGGGGTCGCGAGACTCCCGCACTGGTCTCTGCCGGGTCGGCGCCCCCTTCGAGGTGCCACCGACACGCAGTGCGCACGGGGCACTCGGCACACTGTGGACGAGACCGGCACCACTGGGCACCAAGATCGAGCATCGCCTGATTCCAACGAGCTGACGATCCTCGCACCACAAAGGAGTCCGCGAGCTCTTGGGCTTCCTTGGACCGCAATGGCCGATTCATGACCGCTCGCGCCAGGACTCTTCCCACATTGGTATCGACGACCCCCACGGGAACGCCATACGCAAACGAGGCGATAGCTCGGGCCGTGTAGTTCCCGATGCCTGGTAGTTGCAAAAGTTCGTCAATCGACCGCGGTACTTCTCCACCTCGCTCCGCAAGAATGCGAGAGGTCTGGTGCAGGGCGACGGCGCGTCGGGGATATCCGAGGCCTTGCCACTGCCGGATGATGGCCGATTGAGGCGCCCGCGCACAGTCCTGTGGAGTTGGGTAGGCCGCTAAAAATCTCGCCCAGGCCTCTTGGACACGGCCCACCGCAGTTTGCTGCAGCATGAACTCGCTCACCAGGATCGCCCACGGGCTCGCATGGCCGGTCCACGGTAATCGACGCTCAATGCGAGGCGCCGTTCGGCGAAGAGCCCGCGCGAACGCTCGACGAGCCTCAGCCCCAGATGTCACCGGAGTACGGGCGTTGTCGTTGAGGGGCGAATTCCTTCTTCCACACCATGACTTTGCGGCGGAAGTAACACACCTCTAATCCGTCTTGATTAAAGCCCTTCGTTTCAACCTTGACAATGCCCCGGTCGTTCTTGCTGGACGATTCCGTCTTCTCTAACACGCGCGTCTCGGCGTAAATCGTGTCACCGTGAAAGGTCGGATTCTTGTGCAGCAGGGACTCGATCTCGAGGTTCGCAATCGCTGCACCGGACACGTCGGGCACCGACATACCGAGCACGAGGGAGTACACCAAATTCCCCACGACAACGTTGCGCTTTTGCACGCTCTCGTTCTCGGCGAACCACACATTGGTGTGCAAGGGGTGGTGGTTCATCGTGATCATGCAGAACAGATGGTCGTCGTACTCGGTAATGGTCTTACCGGGCCAGTGTTGATAGATATCCCCGACTTCGAAGTCTTCGAGGTAGCGGCCAAAGGGTCGGTCGTAGGTTGACATATCTCTAGTCTGCCTTTTCTCTAAAAGCTCGGCTGATCTTCATCATCGCTGAACGCTCGCGTTGAAAATCCCAGTGTTCCACCGACCGGCGTCTCGCCGTCAATCACGAGACGCCAGATGTATCGCGCGGCTGGCTCAAGTGGCAAGGGACCAAAATTGATCGCAATGGGCAAGTCAACGGGGGCACCAAAGGGGACGCCTTCCGGCTCCCCGACACTGAATTCACCCCGGACCTCAACGGGCTGGACCCCGTCGGGCGAATCCAAGAGGACCGGCCGTCCGTCGGCATCCTCTAAAAAGAGTTCCCAGTGATGGGTGCGGTCGCATTCGTAACGCTCAATATCCAACTTCACCACGACGGCCTGTGGCATGGGCTGCGGTCCCGTAATTGACCATCCCGCCCCCATGATGTACAGCTTCCCCTCGGCCACCTGGGCCATGTCCGCAAGAAGCATGGTGACACGCATTCCCGACATCCTACGACCGTGCGGTCGGCGGCACGGCACGGGTAAATTTCAACTATGCCAACTGCCGACCTCGATCTCACTGTTGCCGCTGACCTCATCTCACGCGCTCAAACACTCATTGACACCGCGACCGATCAGTTAGCCGAACGAGGCGGAATCGACGCCAATCAAGCGTTCGCCTACGACCTCGCCCACGCCGCCAGTGCCGTTGCGACGGCACGCTTCAATCTCGACTACGCCGCCCGTGGAACCACCGAAGCGAAACTGACCGCGGCGTTCTTAGCCGACGCGCTGGCCAATATTGCGAGTCGCATATTGGGCCGCGAAGCCCTCTGGGGTGTGTCCACCACGTGGTACGAGCCATTCGCGGCATTCGTGGCGACCTATCGCGATCCCCAGTTTCTCGCGTCGCTCGCGGAAACTCCGGGTGAACGCCACTTGGATGAGCAGTTTCAAATGGTGGCCGACACCTTCCATCGGTTTGCCGAGAACGTCGTCCGGCCTCACGCTGAACACGTCCACCGCACGAACGGTGACGTACCCGAAGAAGTTATTCAGGGGCTGGCGGAACTAGGAGGCTTCGGCCTGTCGGTTCCCGAGGAGTACGGCGGATTCGCCGACGGCTCTGAGAGTGACTACCTCGGGATGGTCGTAGCTACCGAGGAGTTGAGCTGGGGCGGACTCGGCATTGGCGGTTCACTCATTACGCGGCCCGAGATTTTGACGCGCGCTCTCGTGAGCGGGGGAACCGAAGAGCAAAAAGAGTCGTGGTTGCCCCGAGTCGCAACCTCGGAAGTACTCGGTGCCGTCGCGGTGACGGAGCCCGACTACGGATCTGACGTGGCCGGATTAACAACGGCCGCGACACGAACCGTCGGCGGCTGGCTCATCAACGGAACCAAAACGTGGTGTACGTTCGGTGCTCGGGCCAATGTGTTGTTATTACTCGCCCGGACCGACCCCGATCGCAGCAAGACCCACCGTGGTCTCTCCTTGTTCTTGGTGGAAAAGCCAATTGGTGATGGCCACGGCTTCTTGTTCACTCAAGATGCGACAGCCGAAGGACGGACCGATGCGAATGGACGGCTCGAGGGCCGACCGATTGACACGCTTGGTTACCGTGGAATGCACTCCTACGAATTGAGTTTCGATAACTGGTTTGTACCCGACTCACACCTCATCGGTGGTGAGGCGGGTCTGGGCAAGGGCTTCTACTACCAGATGGCTGGCTTCGAAAACGGTCGCATCCAAACCGCGGCGCGTGCCGTCGGACTGATGCAAGCTGCGTACGAAGCAGCGTTGACCTACGCGCAAAACCGCGTGGTGTTCGGAGAGCCCATCGTGAACTACGAACTCACGAAAGTCAAACTGGGACTCATGGCGGCAATCATTCAATCGACCCGCCAGTACTCCCTCGGAGTGGCCAAGCTGATGGCGAAGGGCGAAGGAAGTCTCGAGGCGTCGATGGCCAAGGCGTACGTCTGCCGGGCCGCCGAGTGGGTCACTCGCGAAGCTCTCCAGATTCACGGTGGAATGGGTTACGCCGAGGAGTACCCCGTCAGTCGTTATTTCGTTGATGCCCGGGTGCTATCAATCTTTGAAGGTGCAGACGAAACTCTCTGCCTCAAGGTCATTGCACGCCGCATGCTGGAGCTGCGCCAGAAGTAGTCCTCGCCGTGCCGGCCAGTACTACTCGTCAATCGTGAAGGGGGCGTGGACGCCGCCGAGCACAATGCCCGCCGAGTGAAGGTCTTCTTCTTCGCCACGTTCTCGCTGCGATGCTCGCGCCGCAGACTCCCACCGAGACTCCACCCGACCGAACTTCCAAATTCCGAGTGACACAATCCAGATACCGGCGAACAGTCCCGTCACGACAAATCCCGCATTATTGAGATCGAAATCCCGTGCGATGCTCCACACCCCACCCGTGAGGTTCAGTTGATTTGCGAGGACCTGCACCAGTTCTAGGGTGCCGATATAGAGCGCCACAAACACCGACAGTCCTGTAATGGTGATGTTGTAGTACACCTTGCGAATGGGACGAGAGAAGGCCCACCCGTACGCGAAGTTCATAAACGAGCCGTCAATCGTGTCCAACAGGCTCATTCCCGCCGCAAACAGAATTGGAAGACTAAGGAGCGCCCAGATCGGCAGGCCCGCGGCAACCGACGTTCCCGCCAAGACCATGAACGCAATCTCCGTCGCCGTATCAAACCCGAGACCAAACAACAGTCCGAGTGGATACATCTTCCACGGCTTATCGATTGACCGAGCAATGGGGCCGAAGAACCTCATCAGGAGTCCTCGGGAGTTGAGATGCTTTTCCAACTGCGAGTCATCAAAGAGTCCGCGCCGCATGTCGAGGAACAGTCGCACAATGCTCACGAGAATGATCAGATTCAAGATGGCAATGAGATAGAGAAAGGCGCCCGAAACGACCGTGCCCACTAATCCTCCGTAGTGGTGAAGGGCGGAGTTGTCGTCGCGAATCTGAAGACCTAATGCTTGCGCTCCCAGTCCCAGGAGAAAAGTCAAAATAAACACGACGCTGGAGTGCCCGAGTGAAAAGAAGAATCCCACGGACAGTGGGCGATTGCCTTCCGACATCAACTTTCGCGTGGTGTTATCGATCGCGGCGATGTGGTCGGCGTCAAAAGCGTGCCGCATCCCCAGCGTGTAGGCCAATACGCCGGTCCCGATGCCCAGTACTGCGCCGTTGCCGACTGCGTAATGGTTGCGACTGGCCGCCACGAGTAGTCCCCATCCCACGACGTGGAGAAACCCAATAAAGCCAAACATCAGCCACATGTTTCGCTTTTCTTTCGCCGACATTGCCCAGCGAGACGGGGGCATTGCGAGAAGCTCTTCCCCGTGACCGTGACCCATGGGCGTGAGGCTAAAGGTTACGACGGTCTAGTGAGCGGAACGACGTAGTCCTGCGCGTTCGCCACGCGAAAGGAACTTCTTGGCCATCTTTCGACTGGCCTCGTCGATCATTTCGTCACCAAACATCAATGCGCCGGTGTGGTCATCTTCGGTGGCCTTGTTGTACGTCTCCAAAATGTCGTACGCGCGATCAAACTGCTCTTGTGTCGGTGAGAAGACCTCATTAAGAACTGCGGCTTGATCGGGTGTGAGGGCCCACTTGCCGTCATAGCCCAACACTCGAGTGCGTTGAGCAAACTCTCGGAGCGCTTCGTTGTCGCGGACCTTCAAGAACGGACCGTCGATGACTTGGAGACCATTGGCTCGACCGGCCATCAGGATCCGGCTAAACACGTAGTTGAAGTGATCGCCCGGATATTCGGGAATGGCCACACCACCCGTCAAAACCGGCATTTCGATGGAGGCCGCAAAGTCGGCGGGTCCAAAAATGATGGTTTCGAGCCGGGGCGAGGCCGCGCAGATCTCGTCGACGTTAATGAGTCCGCGGGCCGTTTCAATCTGCGCTTCAATCCCGATATGGCCGATCGGAAGTCCGGAGTTCTTTTCGACCTGCGTTAGCAGGAGATCCATTGCCACGACTTCCGCAGCTGACTGCACTTTCGGCAACATAATCTCATCGAGACGCTCGCCGGCGTTACCCACCACCTCAATAATGTCGCCGTAGGTCCACGAGGTATCCCACGCATTCACTCGAACGCAGAGAACTCGGTCATCCCACTGCCCATTACGAATTGCGTCAACGACGCGAGCACGTGCTGCCACCTTTTCATTCGGCGCCACCGAGTCCTCAAGGTCGAGAAACGTCATGTCGGCCGTGACTGACGGTGCTTTGGCGAGAAAGCGCTCCGATGAGCCGGGGGTCGAAATACAGGAGCGGCGTGGAAGATTGCGTGAGCGTGCAGACATGAGGCAAATCCTATTGTGAAAACGAAATTCGTTATTTCCTTATCAATATAAAGAGTTTCACGCACCTTGGTCGCTTGTGAAACAACCCCCTGGAAATTTTCGAGTCTCAACTAACCTATATACCGTGACCGACGTCGGACGCCTCGGGCGTCACACGACGATTCGGCAGCAGCGGATACCCCATTCACGATGGGCCCTATCCACGCTGGCGCTTGTCGCAGTGTTCCTGAGCACTGTGATTGTTCCCGCACGCCCAGCGCACGCCGCGGGGTCACTGCAAGAAGCTCGGGCCAAGGCCGCCGCGCTCTACAAAAAGGTGCAGCATCTCGAGGCCCAAGCGTCCTACTTGGGGCAAAAGTACAACTTGGCCCAGATGCGCTACGCCACGTTGACGCACCGGATCCTCAATAGTCGGGCCGCGGTTGAGGCAGCGCAACGTCAGGTCAAGACCAACCGGGACCAACTCAAGCGAGCGGCCGTGAATGCCTATATCAATGCTGGTGCGGCCGCCCTCACCAACCCACTCTTCGCCGGACCCCAAGACGACATTGGAGCGCGAAAGGTCTACAACCAAATTGCCGAAGGCGATATGTCGACGACTGTGGCCAGCCTGCAGCTCTCGTCAATTCAACTCACGAGCCAGCGTCAGGTTCTACGTAATCAACAGCTTGCCGCTAAGCAAACTCGTGACGACGCTGCGGCGATGTATCAGAAGGCTCTGAAAATCCAACGCGATATGCAACATCTCCTGAACGGTGCGCAGGGTCAAGTGGCGTACTTCGTTCGCAAGGCGCAAGAAGCCGCTGAGCGCGCGGCGTATCTCAAATGGAAAAAGACGCACAAGAATGAGAAGTACTACAACTACCCCGCGCCGCCGCCGAATGCGCGGGCGGCCCGGGCTATTCGCTTTGCTCTCAGCATGATTGGAGTGCCGTATTCATGGGGCGGAGCCAGTCGACGGGGCGTCGACTGTTCCGGTTTGACGATGCTCGCGTGGGGATCGGCCGGTGTGGCGCTGCCGCACTACTCAGGATCCCAGATGGCGTCAACGATTCGTGTTCCTCTCTACGCGCTGAAGCCTGGGGATCTGCTGTTCTACGGCCCCGGAGGATCACAGCACGAAGCGATGTATCTCGGAAATCGGAAGATGATTGAAGCGCCCACCTTTGGCCAACGGGTGCACATCTCCCCGATCCGCTACGCCGGTCTCGCCGGCGCAGGACGCCCCCGCGGCTAGTGACAGCGACCGTCCCGACCGCCCTTCACGTCGGACCCTTCACCCTCTACTTGTACGGTATCGGTCTTGGAATCGCGGCGTACGTGACGTATGGCTACATTGCTCGGCGACTTCGACACCACGGCCTTGACATCACACCGTGGCCTCGTATTGCCGCCTGGACCGTCGTCAGTGGAGTCGTCGGTGCACGCATCGCCCACGTCGCCACGAACTGGACCTTCTACCACGACGCACCGGCACAAATTGTCGCTATATGGCACGGCGGACTCTCGAGCTTTGGCGGCATTGCCGGCGCACTGCCTATCGGGCTGTTCCTGGCACGTCGTCAGTGGTCGAACTATCGACTTCTGGAAATTCTGGACGTTGTTGTTCCTGCCATTGTGGCGGGGTGGGCACTCGGTCGCGTTCTGGGACCCCAGTTCATGATTGCCGGTGGTGGCCACGAGACGCACCAGTGGTTTGGACTGAGTTACGAGGGACAGGTCGGTCGGCGCGTTCCCGTGCCATTGATTCAAGGGGCCGAAGACGCCCTGTTATGGCGTGGGTTGCTCTGGGGCGAAAAGAGATGGTCGCGGGGTATGACGACTGCGACCGCCATGGTTGTCTGGGGATTGGTGCGGGCGATTGATGAGCGGCTGCTCCTCCAACAGTCCAGCCATACCGGATCCCTCGCGGTTCAAAGTGCTGGGCTCATCATGACGATGGCCGGGATCGTCCTCGCGGTTTCCCTACGGTTTCGGCGAGTGGAAAACTAGTTCGGTGAGTGAGATTCGCAGCACGACTATTCGGGGGCGCCACCCTGTGTGGTTCCTTGCCTCGCTAGGAAGTGTGGTTGGCGTCGGTGCGATTCTGCGCATCCTCCATCTGTCACACGGAACACTCTTTCGTGACGACGCGTGGGTAGCCCTGACCTCCCACGTCGACTTTTCGACGGCATGGAAGATGGTGGGGGCCTCCCCGGGCTACATCATCGGGATGCGTCAATGGATTGACATAGCGGGCCATACGACTTGGCTACAGCAACTCCCCACCCTCGTCGTGAGTATCGCCAGCCTCCTCGCCCTGGGTGCCCTCGCACGTTGGTGGGGACTCAGCCGCGTCTCAACAATTCTCATCGTCAGCGTCCTAGCCGGTTCACGTATCGCGGTGGAGTACTCCACGCATCTGAAGCCCTACAGCCACGACCTTTTAATGGCGAGCGTGCTTCTCTTCACTGCCGCGAAGGCGTCGCGGAAGCCAGAGCGCCACGATCACGCACACCACGGGATCGCCCGCCAGCAGCCACCACAGGGGAACGCCTGCCGGCGTCATCAGGGTTGGGGCGAGGGCGGAGACGGCTAGGCCCGCCAGCTGGCCGGCGTACGTCCAGGCCACGATCCAGCCGAAGATCTTGCGTCCCTCGGCGACGTTGAACTCGTCGCCCGCCAGGCTCCAGACCAGCAGCGGGACGAGGAAGTTGAGCTGGTCGGCGAGCAGCCAGACGATGCCCGTGGCACCCACCTGCCACACCGACTGCGAGATGAACACCAGGGCGATGGCGAAGGCGGTGGTTAGCCCCATCCAGAGCCGGTTGAGCGTCGTTGCCGGCTTCTCGGACGGCGGCGACTTCGCCTCGTCGGGGGGCCTGGGGTCGCTGGCGGCACTTGCCGCTGCCGAGGGGGACGCTGCCTCCTCCTTCTCGGCCTCTTCCGCGGTGAGTACGTCGGCGGAGAACTGCAGGGCGCGCATGCCCAGGGCGAGACTCTCAATCAGCATGTAGTTGCCACGGACAAGCG
>CAXBRG010000003.1:0-22512 GCA_963977995.1 uncultured bacterium
CACATCATGCACGCCGAGTACGCCCGGGGTGTCGCGCAAAGTGGCGCGGATGGCTTCGACTTCTTCATCGTCGGCGGCGCGGTCCATCAGATCGTGCAGCGCTTCCCAGCCGAATTCCCAGCCCATTTTACTGACCATGAAACCGACGATTAACGCGGCAATCGGGTCAAGCAGCGGATAACCGGCCAGATTGCCGATAATACCGATCGCCACCACCAGCGACGATGCGGCATCGGAACGCGCATGCCATGCGTTTGCAATCAGCATGCTGGATTTCACTTTTTGCGCCAGCTTCAGCATGTAGCGGAACAGCGCTTCTTTCGCGATCAGTGCTGTTATTGCGACCCACAGCGCGATGCTGTGCACCGCCGGAATCGCTTCGGGATTTTCCAGTTTGTGAAAGGCGCTGATCAGCATGCCGATACCGACTGCCAGCAACAGGCCGCCGAGTACCAGCGAGGCCGCGGTTTCATAACGCTGATGGCCGTAAGGATGATCGTGATCGGCTTCTTTTTTGCTGTGATGGCTGGCCAGCAACACCACAAAATCCGACAACAGATCGGATAAGGAATGGATGCCGTCCGCAATCAGCGCCTGCGAATGGCTGAATACGCCGACGATCAGCTGTACTGTGGTCAGCACAATATTCACCACCACGCTGGTCCAGGTGCTGCGTTGTGTGGCGGCCTGCCGCTCTTCCGGCGGGATAGTCAGGTCTTCGTGATCGCTAAGTTCTTCTTGCATAGTGTTAAGCGTGGTTGCAGAATCAGCCAGAATTGTAAGTCAAGGCGGCGCGGCTGTCTTTGACGCCTCTGTGACGGAGTCTGTATGAAAAAAATTCTCTACGCTGTTTCCCTGAGTCTGCTATCGGTTGCGGTGCTGGCGGCATGCCAGAACACCGGCACGACGGCGCAGTCCGCCAATCCGCAGTCTGTGCAGTCTGTGCCATCGGCCGCGGAGCCGGTGTTGCAGATCAGTACTGGCAAGGAACAGCAAGGCTGGGCGGTGACCACGCTGATGTCGCATCCGGCGCGCCAGACAGTGCAAACGCCGGATGATCCGGCTTACCATCAGCCGCGTCAGTGGCAGGCTGTGCCTTTGCGTGCGCTGCTGCCTTCGCTGAAAGCCGGTGGTCATACCCAGTTCAAAGCCAGTGACGGTTTTGTGGCGACGATTGCCGACGACACGCTGTTGTCTGCAGCCACACCGTGGATTGCGTTTGAAACGGCAGCAAAGCCGTGGCCTGCACTGGGTGCCGGTAAGCCATCGGCAGGACCGTTTTATCTGATCTGGACCGATGCCGCACGCGGCAATATCAGTCAGGAACAATGGCCGTATCAGATTGCATCTGTCGCGCCGGTGCAATCGCTGACGGAACGGTTTCCGGCACTGCTGCCAGCGGCGTCTGCACCGCAGAGAGAACAAGCCTTACGCGGTCTGCAGGCGTACAGCCGCCATTGCAGCGTTTGCCATACGCTGAACAAAGCCGGTGATGCCAGCATCGGCCCTGATCTGAACCTGCCGCACAATCCGACCGAGTATTTTCAGGAAAAGATGCTGCGCCGGTTAATCCGCGATCCGGCATCGGTGCGTACATGGCCGCAGCAAAGCATGCCGGGTTTCAGCAAGGAAGTATTGTCTGAAAACGAGCTGGATGATTTGCTGGTGTATCTGAAGCAAATGGCGGCGCAGCGCTGACAGCGTAGCTGGCGCAAACACGATACAGTTTGTCATTCCGCCGACATGCGACGCGAATACAATAATGTGCATATGTCATTTGTGTCAGAGCCTATGAAAAAAACGATTCTGACCCTGCTGTTGCAGGGTCTTTTTTTGAGTGCCGGTCATGCTGCGGCACAATCCGCCGCACCGGTTGAGCAAGCAGCAGCGGATGCAAAACAGGAAACAGAAAACTGGGCGATACATGGTCAGTACACCACGATCGCTCAGAAACTGAACCGCTTTCGCGCACCCTACAGCGGTGAAAACAGTCTGCCTTCCGGCGGGCGTACCGAAGAAACCACCGATATCACTTTGTTTGCAGGCTGGCGACTGACGCCATCGACCGAAATCTGGATCAATCCGGAAATCGATCAGGGTTTTGGTGTCGGTGATACGCTGGGCGCTGCCGGTTACCTGAGCGGCGGGGCGTACAAACTCGGCCAGAATCAGCCTTATTTGCGTTTGCCGCGTGTGTTTGTGCGGCATGAGCTGGCGCTGGGTAAGGCCGCTTCCGCGGTGGCTGGCAGCGCGAATCAACTGGCAGGTAGTCGTGCCGATGAACGAATCACCCTGACAGCAGGGCGTTTCTCGGTGGTGGATATTTTTGATAACAACCAGTATGCGCATGATCCGCGTGCCGATTTTCTGAACTGGTCGGTGATTGATGCCGGTGCATTCGATTATGCAGCGGATGTATGGGGTTACACCAATGGCGCGGTGCTGGAATGGAATAGCGGCGAACGGGCTTTGCGTTCCGGTGTGTTTCAGTTGTCACCGGTACCGAACGCCAAAATTGCCGGTGTCAGTTTCGATAAATTCATGTGGGTGACCGAATTCGAGCAAGGCTATGCGCTGGCAGGCCGCCCCGGCAAACTGCGTGCGCTGGTGTTTCTGAACCGCAGCGAGATGGGACGCTACCGCGATGCGTTGACCTTAGCAGCGCAGAACGGGCAGACACCGGATACCGGATCGGTACGGCGGCGTGCGACGCAAACCGGCTGGGCGCTGAACTGGGAACAGGAAGTGGCAGAGAACAGCGGCGTTTTCCTGCGCGCCAGTGCGAATCGCGGTGAGCAGCCGAATGCGGTGAGTATCACGAGCGAGCGCTGACGCCATCGCGACGGTATCGAGTCCTAACTCGTAACCCGATGGCAACAGCACGGAGTCGAAGCCCCGTAATTCCGCTTCACGAACAATGGCGCTGCAGTGATCCCAACTCGAACGCAGCGATTCATTGGCGACACCCAGTTGTTCGTAATCGTCGTCGCAGAGAGCGCCGAACCAGGCGATTTCGAGTCCCATGGCTAGAAGTGTCGCTCGACGCGAATATTGAGCTGACCGGCCAGGCCCGCCTCGCGGTCGACCTCAATCGCCAACCACCGCGGGTCCTGCATCATCTCCATGAACGCGGCGTGACTCGGGTAGTTCGCAATCGCCACCATGTCCCACAGGTCGTCAACAGTACCGAGGAGGATGCCCGTGACGTCGCCGGAAAACGAAATGCTGCCGCCGTACTCTTCGATCAGCTCGGCCACACCCGCACCGTAGAGCATGTAGGCCTCACGGCCGGAGATCTCGTTGTCACGTTCATCGCCGTAAGTCGCACGATCTTTGAAGCGAAGTAGGTTCAACATCGCAAACGGCCTATCGGTCGTCACGGTAAAAAATTCGCGAATCTGCGAACCACTGGGGATGACGGCGTTCTCAACGTTCACGGGGCGGCTCCTTTTCTAGCGACGTAGATCCTCGATGACAATTTTTGTCATCTGCATCATCTGATTCATGGCGTAGCCCGCCACCTCACGATCTCCGTCAGCCAATAGCTCACCGAGCGCACGAGGTGTCACCTGCCACGAGACGCCAAAGCGGTCCTTGCACCAACCACAACGTCCCGGTTCACCCCCGTCGCTCGTCAATGCGTCCCAGAGGCGGTCGACATCATCTTGGGTGTCGCAGGCAATTTGAAAGGACACCGCCTCGCTGTGAGGAAATCCGGGCCCCGCGTTCAAAATGCCAAAGGGCTGACCAAAGAGTTCAAACTCGACCACGAGAACCTCTCCCGCCATACGAGGTGCGTCGTCGGGGTAGTACGAGGTCGCCCCGAGACGCGCGTCCGGAAATAGCCCCACATAAAACTCGGCGGCCTCTTGCGCTCGACCGTCAAACCACAGAAATGTCGTCAGATTCGTATATGCCATTCCACTTACGCTAGGTCCGAACCGAGCCCCAACAACGTCTACGGTAAGGTACAAGGCACACGAGCACTGAGAGTGGGTGAAACGACCGTTCGGTCGCCGCCATGCACGAATTCGATATTCGCGTCACGCAACATCTCGCCAACGCCCAGCCCGATAACTGGTGGCTGGACGATGATCCTCTCGAGCCCAACTCCCACCCCGCCCTGGTCGGCGAAGTCACTGCCGATCTCTGTGTTGTCGGTGGTGGCTACACCGGGTTGTGGACGGCGCTCCTCGCCAAAGAGCGCGATCCATCACGCATCGTCGTTCTTCTCGAGCAAGACGAGACGGGAGCGGGCGCATCGGGACGTAACGGCGGATTTTGCGCCGCTTCTCTGACACACGGCTTTGCGAACGGTCTCCGTCGGTTTCCAAAAGAGATCGCCGATCTCGAACGTATGGGCCGAGAGAATCTGAACGAGATTGAAGCAACTCTCGAGCGGTACGGGATTGAGTGTGGCTTCGAGCGAACCGGTGAACTCCGGGTGGCCAACAAGCCGTGGCACGTCGAGAGTCTGCGCGAAGAAGTTGACCTTCGCAACCGAATGGGCGACCACGTCGAGTTTCTCGACCGTGATGAAACTCGTTCTCGAGTCAACTCGCCCACGTATCTTGCGGGCGCTTACGACCACGACGGCACCGCAATGCTCGACCCCGCCCGTTTGGTGTGGGGACTCGAGCGCGCCTGCCTCTCGCTGGGTGTGAAAATCTACGAGCACTCCAAAGCCACGAGCCTGGACGAGCATCCTCGAGGCGTGGCCATATCCACCCCCTACGGACGTGTCGTGGCGCAAAAAGTCGCCCTGGGGACCAACGCATTTCCGTCGCTCGTTCACGCTGCGCGCAAATACATCGTTCCCGTGTACGACTACCAAATCGCAACGGAACCGCTGACGAGTGAGCAGCGGGCCACGATCGGTTGGCAGGGTCGCGAGGGAGTTAACGACGCCGGCTACCAGTTCCACTACTACCGACTCACCGACGAAGGCTCCATTCTCTGGGGTGGTTGGGACACCCTGTACCACTACAAGTCGCGCATCGCGATTGAGCTCGAAAATAATCCTGAGGTGTACGCCGATCTCGCAGCGCAGTTTCTCGAAACATTCCCACATCTCGAGGGCATCAAGTTCACGCACGCGTGGTCGGGCGCAATTGACACCTGTTCACGCTTCTCCGCCTTCTGGGGAACCGCCATGAAGGGACGAGTCGCCTACGTGCTGGGATACACCGGGCTGGGTGTGGCGGCAACTCGCTTCGGTGCCGCCACCATGTTGGACATTCTCGACGGACTCACAACCGAACGCACCACACTCAAGATGGTGCAGCGCAAACCCGTGCCGTTTCCCCCGGAGCCCCTGCGCTACGCCATCATCTCCGCCACGACGCGGTCGATCGCGCGAGCGGAAATTCACGGCCGGCGCAATGCGTGGTTGCGCATGCTCGATACTTTCGGCGTGGGGTTTGACTCGTAAGCGACGACAACGGTCGGCGCCATGTCACAGGGCTGTGGCATTCTCAAGGTGAGATTTCGAACCAACGAAAGGCACCTCCCCTATGAATTCTGTTCTTATTGCTCTCGTCGCAGTCCTCACCCTGGTCGTCGTAGCGCTTCTTGTCGTCGTGCTGCGCCAAGGAGGGACTTCAGCCACTCGGACGGCGAGCGATACCGGACAGCTCACGTCGCAGGACATTGCCCAGGCCGTCAAGGATCAAGTCGCCGTGGCGATGACCACGTTGAACGACCAAGCTCGTAAAGACCGCGAAGAGTCCATCCGACTCGCCACGGAGAAGGTTGTGGAGACGGGGACCGCCGAATTTGGACGGAACTCGCAGGCCATCACGACGACATTGGATAACTATCGCAAGTCGATGGACGACCAAATCACCAAGCTGCAGAGCGAACTCACCACGCTGCGGGAGAACAACTCGAAGCAGTTTGGCACCGTCGATAACGCCGTGGGGCAGTTGGCCCTCGAGGCCCAGGCCCTGAACCGCGTTCTTTCGAGTGCGCAAGGTCGAGGTAACTGGGGCGAGCGAATGCTCGAAGACATCTTGTCGGAATCGGGATTCAAGCGCGGGCTCAACTACGAACGCCAAGAGGTGCTCGGCGAAGGCGGTCGACCGGACTACAGCTTCTTCTTGCCACCGAACCGAGTCTTGTACCTGGACTCGAAGTTCCCACTCGACAACTACCTCAAGTATCACGAGGCCACCGATGACGCCACACGCAGCATTCACCGTGACGCTTTTATCAAGAACGCCGAGCAGCGAGTCAAAGAACTAGAGAAGCGTGACTACACCGGCCAGTCTGATCGTCAGGCTCTCGACTACGTACTGCTCTTTATCCCCAATGAGAGCATTCTCGGGTTCATCCAACAAGAGAAGCCGAGTCTTATTGATGACGCCATCCACCGGCGCGTCGTTCTCTGCTCTCCGCTCACCCTCTACGCGTTCTTGGCCGTCGTTCGACAAGCAACCGACAGCTTTCACATGGAACAAAACGCAAACGAGGTCCTCGGAATTCTCAATGCCTTCGGTAAGTCGTGGCGTCACTATTCAAAGCACATTGACACGATGGGCAAGTCGTTCGAGAAGATCGGCGAAGAGTTCAAAATGCTCGCGAAGGGTAGTCGCCTCTACAAGGCTCTCGAGAAGAACATCGTGCAAGTGGAAGAGTTAGTGCGAGAGAAAAATATTCAGAGCGACTCGGTGAATCTCGATGAGTTTCAAGATGCGGTTCGCGAAATTGAAAGTGGCGACGACTCTATCTAGAGCGTTGCCCGGCGAGTCGCACGATTCCTTCGAGCATTCCCGGAAAGACAAATCGGTGGAAGGGTGCCACGCTCCACCAGTAGAGGCGACCGAGTAGGCCTCGAGGTCGGAACAGGGCCGTTTGGGTGATCGTGGTCTGGTCGCCATCACGAGTGATATCCCAACGAAGCCGCGCCTGACCCGGCAGGCGCATTTCGGCGTAGAGACCGAGCGTCGAATCCGGCACCATCTCTTCCACGCGCCAAAAATCCAAGGGGTCGCCCACGCGAAGGACCGCTGGTCGACCCCGCCGGAGCCCCGGACCACCGATGAGTTGATCGATGAGGCCGCGAAGGCGCCACAGCCACTCACCCGTGAGCCACCCCGTCTCCCCGCCTAACGACGCGACAGCGTCAAAGACAACGTCAGGGGGCAGAGTCGTCTGTCGGGTTCGCACATCTCGGCGCAGCGTTCCACCCGCCCACTCCGGATCCGTTGGACTGGGTCGAAAATCCGCCAAGTCGGCGCTCGTAAAGCTGGTTGGGACGCGCCCCTCGTTCGTTGCGGCCAACGCTCGACCGATAGCGTCATCAAGTCCCAGCGGGTGTTCAGCTCGGTAGGGCGACTCACTGCCAGGCGTCACGACCACTTCATTGACGAGGGATTCAACGAGTTCACGGGCCAGAGGAACGGGGACCGGTGTGACGAGGCCAATCCAGTGGGACGAGAGTCCCGGAGTAAGAAATGGGACGCGGAAGAAACGGCGTCGCGGTAGGCCGGCGACGCGCGCGTAGCTCTCCATCATGTCGGCGTAGGAGACGACGTCGCGACCACCAATGCCAAAGGTTCCGGGCCGAGGTTGCGCAATCGCGTGACGCAACTCCGTGATCACATCGGCAATACCGATGGGCTGACAGCGAGTGTCAATCCAGCGTGGCGTCACCATCACGGGTAGGACTTCGACGAGATACCGCAGCATCTCAAAACTCGCTGAGCCCGAACCAATAATCACGCCGGCCCGTAGTTCGGTCACGGGAACGCCCTGCGCGCCGAGTAGCCGACCGACGTCGTGACGGCTCGCCAAGTGCTCGGACAGTTCGCTGCTCTCATCGCCGAGGCCACCGAGATACACGATGGACTTCACTCCAGACGCCGCGCACACCGAACCAAAGTGCGTCGCGTCCTTCTTTTCATTCTCCGCCCAGTGGGGGCCCTGGCCAATGCCGTGAACGAGATAGACGGCGACATCAACGCCGCGCAGTTGTTCGGGGGTGACGTGACCCACGTCACCGGTAACGACACCAACCCTCTCGTGCCACGGAGCCGCCGTCAGTTTGGCTGGAGTGCGGGCCAGGCACGTCACCGTGTGATTGTCGTCCAGAAGCGCGGGAACCAGTCGCCCTCCGACGTATCCCGTGGCACCAGTTACCAGTACGTGTGGCACGCCATTCTCGCCTTCTGCGAAGTGGTGGAGACGATGGGGTTCGAACCCACGACCTCAGGCTTGCAAAGCCCGCGCTCTACCAACTGAGCTACATCCCCGGTCTCTTTTATGTTAGGTCGTCACGCGGGGTTCGATGTCAGCCCGCGGAATCGTGGCGACGACGTTGTTCGCGGCGCTCCGTACGTCGGAGATGACGCTCAACGTCGGCCCAGTGGAGCGGTGACTCTTCGACCGATCCATCGTCGACGTCCGAACGGAAGAAGATGATGAACGCCACGGTCCACAGTGGAAGAAAGGCGCCGAGTTTCGCGATAAACCCCGCGAGCTGCTGATCGGCGAGTGGGGAGAGATGCACGATCTCGGATTGACGAGTGAGTGCCGGATAGAGCGGGTGGAGGGAGAAGATCCACACAAACGACATCACGGTCACGAGGAGGGACGCCGCGAACAGATAGCCGGCTTGCGCCACGGGTGAGAGGTGGCGGGCGCCCGGAATGACACCCACGACTGGGAGCCACAGAATCACGCCGCAGACCAGCGTCAAGAGAAGCACCATGATGCGCCAGCCGTCGTTCGTCGCGGCCGCATTAACGAGTGGCGAGGAAAGGGTGAGCGTGCCACCCACCGTCACGAGACCGAGCGCCGGCAGTGGTCGGGCGGCCCACGACACCGCCACGTCGACATAGCGAGGTTGCGTAATTCGCACCAAGGCCGTCATTGGAACGGTCCGGAGAACCAACGGAACACACGCCAGCATGATGATGAGGCGCTGTCCCGTGGCGACCGACAAAGAGTGCCCGGCGGCAATGTCACCCAGGGGCCACAGGGTGACAACGAACCACAGCGATGAGGCGGCGAGTCGTGAACCTCTCCCCGAACTACTTCGCAGAGCGCTCACCACGACCGCACTGCCGAGCGCCACCTCGAAGGGGTGAACGGCAAACGGCATCAACGTCACCGGGTCAGTTTCTTCCCTACTTCGTAGGAGACAACGACACCAATCACAATGTCGACAAGAAATATCGCTAGGGGAAACAAAGCCCCCGCCGTCGTCCATTGATCAAGCGTCAACAGTGTGATGCCGCCGTTTGCTGCACCCGCGTAGAAGACGGCCGCCGACTCGCTCGCGGGATTCATCCACGCCTTTCGCAGCGTCGGGAGCGCCGCCACGGAGTCCGCCACGACTTGGGCCACCAGACCAACGGTGGGTTGCGAACTCGCCAGCCACACCACGAGACCGAAAATAGAAATTGCCCCACACGTGATATCAAACGGACCGAGGTTCCACATCGACTTGGGATTACGTGTGGAGGCGAGAAGAACAGCGATCGGGATGACTCCAATGACCAAGGTCATCACCGATGCGAGGCCCGCGCCTTCTTGAACCTCAATGATGAAGGCCAGTAGTGGTGCCGCGCCCCACAAGATCCACGTCACCCGATTCGGCGCCGTGTCACCCCGCAAAACATCACGGATGTAGCCAAACGCACCAGCGACGCTGAAGGCCGCGCCGATGAAAACAAACCAAGTAGGAAGCACGGTGACAGTCTCCCCTAAATGAAGTTCTCATCGCAGCCGGTAGTCTCGCCTCCTGTGAACGCCAAAGATTTTCTAGATATTGAGAAGGTTGACGACGGTCATTGGCGACTACGCGTCGTCGAACGGCTCATTACGCCCGGTCAATTTCTCTTTGGTGGCTGTGGACTCGCGGCGGGCCTGGTGGCCCTCGAAGAAGACAGTGGACGGCCCACCATTTGGGCCACCGCCCACTACCTCAGCTACGCCCCCACCCACTCGACAGTTGACGTCTACACCGACTTGGCCGTCGTCGGCGGTACGGTGACCCAGGCGCGAGCGACGGCCAAAATTGGCGAGACGGAGATCTTGACCGTGAACGCCGCGCTCGGTCGGGGCTCCTTGTCAGCACCAACCCCCTGGCAGCAGATGCCCGACGTGCCACCACCAAACGACTGTCCACCGCGAATTATTCCCCGCGAATTAGGCGAGTCGATCTTCGCTCACATCGATACCCGTGTGGCCCTTGGTCGTACCTACGACCAGCTCGACGGCACACCCGGTTCGCCCCACTCCGCACTCTGGGCGAGAATCCCGAGCCATCTCGATCCCAGCGCCGCGACGCTGGCGATTTTTGGTGACTACGTCTCCGGTGGAGCCGCCAACCCACTGGGTCGTCGGACCATGGGCCGCAGCCTTGACAACACGATTCGTATCGCGTCACTCGAACGCACCGAGTGGGTCCTTTGTGATATCCAGATGCACGCGCTCGCGGGTGGCTTCTCGCAGGGCGTGGCGTTTCTCTGGAGTGACAACGGCACCCTCTTGGGTGTGGCGAGCCAGTCCATTGCGACCAAGATCTGGGACCCGCCGCAGCCGTAGGTGGCTATTTCTCGGCGTAGTAGATTGTTCCTTCTACGGGGCTATAGCTCAGTTGGTTAGAGCGCAGCACTGATAATGCTGAGGTCGTAAGTTCGACTCTTACTAGCCCCACCACAGGCCCTCCCTTCGGGGAGGGTTTCGTGCTCTTCAGGAATGTCCGTCTAGGTTTGACGTACACCAAGGAGCTCTATGTCCCGCCATCGTGACGACATGACACCAATTGAACGCGAGCGCGCCAGCGTCTTTCATTCGTGGTCGGCGCAGTCCACATTGGCGCCATTTATGGTCGCCGCAACACGAGGCGTCTACGTCACCAATCTCGACGGCGTCGAATTCTTGGACTTTTCATCCCAGTTAGTGAATACCAACATCGGCCACCAGCAGCCCGAGGTCATCGCTGCCATCGTGGCGCAAGCCGAGAAGCTCGCGACAATCGCTCCGCAGCACGGCTATGAGTCGCGCTACGTTGCCGCCGAACGAATTCTCGATCGAGCATTCAGCGGTGCCGCCAAGGTCTTTTTCACCAACGGGGGGACCGAGGCGGTTGAACACGCGGTTCGGATGGCACGTCTCCACACGGGACGACCGAAAATCCTCTCGACGTACCGCAGCTACCACGGCGCCACCGCAACGTCCATCAACCTGACGGGTGATCCCCGTCGGTGGCCAAGCGACAGTGCCAGTGCCGGGGTCGTGCACTTCTTTGGTCCGTTTCTCTACCGCAGTGAGTTCTACGCCACCACGGAAGAAGAAGAGTGCAGTCGCGCACTCGCCCATCTTGAGCAGACCATCATCTTTGAGGGTCCCGCCACCATTGCGGCGATCATTCTCGAAACGGTGCCCGGGACCGCTGGCGTCATGGTGCCGCCCGCGGGGTATCTCCCTGGGGTACGAGCCCTGTGCGATAAGTACGGCATCGTGTACATCGCCGATGAAGTGATGGCGGGATTTGGACGAACGGGAAAGTGGTTCGCGCACGAGCACTTCGGCGTCACGCCCGACCTCGTGACGTTCGCGAAGGGTGTGAACTCCGGTTACGTCCCACTCGGAGGGGTCATCTTGAACGAGGCGATCTCATCAACCTTTGACGACCGCGTCTACCCGGGTGGTTTGACGTACTCCGGTCACCCCTTGGCGTGCGCCGCCGCCATCGCCACCATCGACTTCATGACAGAACACAAAGTGGTGGAACACGCCTACGACCTCGGCGAACGCGTCATTCGACCAGAACTTCTCGCCCTCCAGAGTCGGCACCCTTCGCTCGGCGACGTACGTGGTTTGGGTGTGATGTTCGCGTTGGACCTCGTGCGCGATCGCACTACGAAGGAGCCGCTCGCTCCCTATGGTCAGAGCTCGCCGGAGATGGCCGCCGTTCTCGCGGCCTGCCGCGAGGAACGCCTCATGATCTTTGCGAACTATCACCGTCTTCACGTGGTCCCACCGTGCGTTATCAGCGAGGCCGAACTGCGTGATGGACTAAGCCGACTTGACCGGGTGTTGAACGTGGCTGATTCCTTCTACACCGGCCGCGAATGACGAATGACGAATTGCGAGCCCACGTCGCAGGGTTACTCCGCGAGCTGGGACACGCCTATGTCGGTCACGCGCTCAGTGACGACCAACTACGCGACTTAGCCGAGTCCCTTCGCCACCACCTCGAAAGAGTTGAGGCCAGCCCCCCGCGCATTCGCACCCGACCTGAGGGCGGATTCGCCACATTCAAAATGTCGGTGCCAGAACACGGCCAGGGTGAACGCCGACAGCTCTTTGCCGACTCCATCGTGTCGGGTGGTGCCAACCCCATGGGGCTCGGTGCGTGGCTCTGGCGCGATGGTGATCAGGCGGTCATGGAGGCCACGCTCGGAAAAGCATTCGAGGGGGCTCCCCAACGAGCCCACGGTGGCATCGTCGCGGCCCTCATTGACGAAACGATGGGGCTCGTTCTCGCTATCCACGAAGCACTCGCGTTTACCGTCCAGCTCGACATCACCTATCTCGCACCCACACCCATCAATCAGACGATCTACGCCCGCGCGTGGCTCGAGCGAAAAGAAGGTCGCAAGATGTTCATGCGTGCCGAGGTGACCTCGGGTGAGACCACCATTGCCGAAGCGAGCTCACTCTTCATCGAAGTCGATCCCACGAGATTTCTCTCCCAGTGACCCGTAGGGTGGAGTGATGCCCGCGGTCACCACTGATAATCCTCTCGAGCTACCTCGGCTTGACGTCATCGCGGCGGGAGACCGTCCGCGCAGCATCGTTCGCATTTCAACGGCCCCTCGTGGTTTTGAGGGCGAGGGATTCCCGGTACATCGCGCATTCCAGGGCGCCACACTCGAAGAACTTGACCCGTTCATTCATATGGATCAAATGGGTGAAGTCGACTACGGACCCGGCGAACCAAAAGGTACGCCCTGGCATCCACACCGGGGATTCGAAACCGTGACGTACATGATTGACGGCACGTTCCTTCATCAAGACTCAATTGGTGGGGGCGGCGTTATCGAAAATGGCGCGACGCAGTGGATGACGGCCGGCGCCGGCATCTTGCACATCGAACGCCCGCCGGACTCCCTCATCGACTCCGGAGGCTTATTCCACGGACTTCAACTGTGGGTGAACTTGCCCGCCGCACAAAAGATGACTATGCCGCGCTACCAAGACATCGGTGCGGGGGAAGTGTCACTCTTTACTAATGAGACCGGTGACGCCATTGTTCGTATTATCGCCGGGGACATCGCGGGTGGATCCGGCCCCGGCGTCACCCACACACCCATTGCCATCGCCCATATTTCCCTCTTTCCTGGTGCACGCATCGTTCTGCCGTGGCCCGCTCACTACAACGCACTGGCGTACGTGTTGGCGGGTCGGGGCTTCGTCGGACCCGACCGAGTCGCGATCGAAGATCACCAGCTCGTCGTGCACGGAGACGGAGACTTTCTCGTGATGGAGGCCGCTGCCACCCAGGACTCCCGTACAACCTGTCTCGAGGTGTACGTACTCGGGGGTCAGCCGATTCGCGAACCGGTGGCGGCGTACGGACCCTTCGTCATGAATAGTCGCGCTGAATTAGTTCAGGCGTTTGAGGACTACCAGGCCGGGCGGCTCGGGCAGATACCGCCGAACCATATCTAGGGCTGCGCACTTCCTATCACGGCCCGTAGTTGCCCAATTTCTCGTCGCTGAGCCGTGATGACGTTGTGGGCCAGGGTGCGTATCTGCTTGTTGGTGCCCGCGAGAAGGACGTCGCGGGCCATCGCGATAGCGCCGCGGTGATGGCGAATCATCGCCTTCGACCACGCGAGATCAAACGGCCGACCGTTGAGCCGGTCGAGCGCGTCGAGTTCGTCCGCACTCAAAACACCCTGCATCATGTCGTCGTCGTGGCTGTGCATGGCTGAGGCGTTCCACTGATCCAGCAGTCCGTTCATCTGTTGCACTTCTGACGCCTGGGCGTCGATAATTCGAAGAGCAATGTCCTGCAGGTCGCGCGACGACCCCCGCTCAGAGTCCATCGCCATCGTTGCCATCGTGATGGCCTGCTCGTGATGCGGGATCATCATCTGGGCGAACATCACATCAGCACTCGTGAAACCTTTATTCGACGAGCTGGAGTAGGTGACGATCGCGGCAAACAGCACCATCAATAGGGCAATCGATACTCCAACTTTTCGGAGGTTGAGGGGTGGCGAGGTCGACAACTACGACTCTTCGCGGTGGAGCAGGAATGTGGCGGTTCCACGACTGATGACGTTGCCGTCCTCGTCGCGGATGTAGCTCTCGCCGTACGCCACCTGTCGGCCGATGCGCGTGACCTCTCCACGAAAGGAGTACCGCTGACCTTTTTTCGCCCCGCGCATGAACTCGGTCTTCATCTCGATAGTGGCCTTCGTACGATCTTTATCGTTGAGGGCGGCGTTGATGGCAAAGTTAATAATTGCGTCAAGCAGAATCGCCTGGACCCCCCCTTGCACACCGCCGTGGGGGTTGCACGCCAGATCGGTGGCGTCGAGGGTGCCTTCGGCCCAGCCGAGGTCCTCCCCGTCGACGCCGTAGGCCGTAATCGAGGCCCCGACCGCGTCGATGATTGCCATTCCGCCATTACCGAGCCAGCGGTCCATGTTCTTGCGGGTCGCGCTCACCCCCGTGACGATAGTTTCTCGCAGGGCGTAGGCTTGCAGAACTGGCCTACGGGCCCTCTCTGGAAAGGAATGACATGCCAACTGCAGTCATTGTGGACGCCATTCGTACCCCCGGCGGTAAGCGCGGGGGCAAGCTCAGCACGTGGCACCCGGTCGATCTCGCCGCGGAGGCTCTCAAGGCTCTCGCCACGCGGAACAACTTGGACCCCAGCCTCGTCGACGATGTGATCATGGGTTGTGTCTCTCAGGTCGGCGCGCAAGCGTTCAACGTTGGTCGTAGCGCAGTGTTGGCCGCCGGATGGCCGGAATCAGTGCCGTCGACCACGATCGACCGTCAGTGTGGTTCGAGTCAACAGGCCCTGCACTTCGCCGCTCAAGGAGTTATCTCCGGCGCGTACGACATCGTCGTTGCCGCCGGTGTCGAGGTCATGTCTACCGTGGCGATGGGATCGTCCATTGGCAAGGACTCGGGCTTCCCGTTCGGACCTGCGGTCATGAAGCGCTACGAGTCACGCGGTGGACTCAAGGGCCAGGGCATCGGCGCAGAGATGATTGCTGACCAGTGGGGTATCTCCCGCGAGGACCTCGACGCGTTCTCCGTCGAGAGTCACAAGCGGGCCGCCCGCGCGACCGCCGAAGGTCGTTTTGATAACGAAATCATTCCCGTGCAGCTCAAGGACGCGGAGGGCAACTTCACTGGTGAAGTGATGACGACCGACGAAGGAATTCGTCCCGACTCATCCGTTGAAAGTCTCGCCAAGCTGAAGCCGGCGTTTAAGGAAGATGGCAAGGTGACGGCCGGTAACAGTTCGCAAATTACCGACGGTGCATCGGCCGTTCTCATCATGAGCGAAGAGAAGGCCAAGGAGCTCGGTTTCAAGATTCGTGCCAAGTTCCACAGCTTCGCCCTCGCGGGCGTTGACCCCGTCACCATGCTGACGGGTCCCATTCCGGCCACGCAAAAGATTCTTGCGAAGACCGGTCTCACCATGGACGACATTGACCTCGTGGAGATCAACGAAGCGTTCGCGTCGGTGCCGCTGGCGTGGGAGAAGGACCTCAAGGCAGACATGTCGAAGGTCAACGTGAATGGTGGTGCAATTGCCCTGGGACACCCGCTCGGTGCTTCGGGTGCCAAGTTGTGCGCCACGCTCCTCAATGAACTAGAGCGCACCGGTGGCAAGTACGGACTCCTCACGATGTGTGAGGGTGGCGGTCTCGCCAACGCGACAATTATCGAACGCGTCTAGTACAGCTCACGAAAATGCCCCCGCCGAAATGGCGGGGGCATTTTTCTATCGACGACTAGTGATAACGAGTTGCGAGATAGAAACCCGTGAATATTGATCCGAGGCCCGCGACGAGATACCACGGCGAGACGGAACCGGGTAGAACCGCCAGGTAATTCAGGGCGATCATTGCGACACCGAGTCCAAAGGAACCGAGGATGACCCAGGCCATCCAACGAGGGGATTCGAGGTTCGCTCGGGGGGTCGGGGCCGTAATACGTCCCGATTCTTGGGCCGACACGTATCGGCCGGTATGCGTACCGTCGTGTCGAACACGCTTGCTCTGATGTGGTCGACTCACGCGACCGGGTCCTCGTTTTTTAGCCACGCTGAGACCTTAGCAACCGTCCGTCGATGAGGGCTAGCCTCAGAGAACGATGCCCGACGTCCTCGTGATTGATAACTACGACTCTTTTACGTGGAACTTGG
The DNA here is from genome assembly GCA_963977995.1 of uncultured bacterium. GTDB lineage: Bacteria > Actinomycetota > Acidimicrobiia > Acidimicrobiales > RAAP-2 > RAAP-2. Next base: position 16,412 of record CAXBRG010000003.1, read on the forward strand.
TGCAAGAGATGGGCGAACTCGGCGCGACTCTCGAAGTTCGACGAAACGACGCGATCACCACCGACGACATCCTCGCCCTTCGGCCCGACGGCATTGTTATAAGCCCCGGGCCTGGACGACCCGAGCACGCCGGAATTACCTGCGATGTCATTCGCACCATTGGAGGCACCATTCCCCTCTTCGGAGTGTGTCTCGGTCACCAAGCCATCGGCTTCGTCTTCGGGGCGTCCATTGTCCGTGCTCCCTCCATCATGCACGGCAAGACCTCGGCGATTTCACATCGCGGTGTGGGTGTCTTTGCGGGTCTTGAATCCCCTCTCACCGCCACTCGATACCACTCCCTCGTCATCGACCCCGCCACACTGCCGAGCGAACTTGAGGTGACGGCGACCACCGACGACATCATCATGGGAGTACGACACCGAACTATGGAAATTGAGGGTGTGCAGTTTCACCCCGAGTCCGTTTTAACGAAAGATGGTCTCGCCCTACTGGGCAACTTCTTGCGGCGCCTCTAAGGACACCAGTTCAGCTTTACTTCGGTCTTGTAGGGGTGTTGCGAGCCCGGTGACAACGTTTGGCTCATCACTTGATCGCGCACCGTTCCGTTGCTGCAGTCGGTACTCATCGAAACCAGCGTCACCATCGTGACTACGAGACCTTGCTGTTGCATGGTCGTTGTCGCCAACGCCTTGGTCATTCCCGTGACATCTGGTACGACAACGTCGCAGTAGCCCGTTGAGAGAATGAGTTGAATCTTGTCGTTACTCACGACCAGTGAACCGATCGCCGGTGATGTCGCGACCACCAGTCCTTCGGCGTGGACGTTGGAGCAGGCCGACCCCTGCGTGTTGTCGACCTGCAGGCCCGACTGACCGAGCAGCGACGCTGCGTCGAGAGCCGACTGACCAGTGACGTCGGGAACGGGGAACTGCGAGCCCGGTGACAACACCGTCAGCGTCACGGTGTCACCGGTACGACCCTCCACGCCGCCCGGCGGGTCTTGATACAGAACCGTATTGGGTCGAGCGTTCGAAGACGACGTGGAAGTGAACACCACGCGGTAGGCGAGACCCGCCTGCTGGAGTGTGTTCTCCGCATCCGACAGCCCCATATTGACCGTGTCGGGAATCGTGACGGGCTGCGACGAGTTACCGAGCGAGATACGGAGTGACACCGACTGGCCCTTCGAGATTGAAGCGCCCGCCTTTGGTTCCGTGGCGACGACGGTGCCGGCTGGTTGATCCGACTGGACAAGTTTGGTCGAGCCAATCACGAGTCCTTGGCCGGTCAGAGTGTCGGTGGCCTCACTAATGGTCTGGCCCACCACGTCGGGCATGGTCGAACTGCCACCACCCGCGAAGAAGAAGAACCCCAACGCGCCGATCAAAAGCACCGATACGGCCGCAAACACCGCGTTACGCGTCGAGTTGTTTTTGCGACGTCGCACCACGTCGGTTCGTGGACCACTTTGCACGGGTACCGCTTGCGTTCGTTCACCAGCGATTACCGACACCGCCTGTGTGGCATCGTTACCGACGAAGGCGCCACCACGCGATGCGTTCACGGGTCGACCTTCCAAAAATCGCAGCAGATCGGCTCGCAACTCATCGGCCGTCTGGTAGCGCTGGCCTGGTCGTTTCGCCAGTGCCGTCATTACCACTGATTCCACATCAGCGGGAATACCCGGGTTGAACTGTCGGGGCGACGGCACGACATCACGCACGTGCATACCGGCCACAGCGACGGGAGCATCACCAACAAACGGTGGGCGACCCGCGAGGAGTTCGTACAAAACCACGCCGAGGGAGTACACGTCACTTCGTCCATCAACGGCGGCGCCCTCGGCTTGTTCTGGCGAGAAGTACGTAGCAGTGCCCATGACCGAGCCGGCGGCCGTGAGGTTGTCTTCGGTTGACACGGCCTGGGCAATACCAAAGTCCGTTACCTTGACCTGACCCTCTTCGGTCAAAAGTATGTTGCCGGGCTTCACGTCGCGGTGGACGACGCCCGATCGATGTGCTTGTGCCAACGCGGCGGCCACTTGCGCGACGAGCTCCGCGGCCCGGTGCGCTGACATCGTGCGGTGTTCACGGAGAAGGCCGGCGAGAGAAGTCCCCTCAACTAACTCCATCACAATGAAGTACGTCCCGTTTTCTTCGCCCCAGTCGAACACGGGGACAATGTTGGGGTGCGACAAGTTAGCGGCGGCCTGCGCTTCGCGGCGAAACCGTTCGACAAATGTTGGATCGACAGAAAGTTCCGGATAGAGAACCTTGAGTGCCACGGGGCGATTCAGCATTAAGTCCTGAGCGCGGTACACCTGTGCCATCCCGCCGCGAGCGATGAGGTGGGTGACGCGATAGCGCCCCGAGTAGACGTGCTGGTCAGTCACCGGCTCCATAATCAGGGTCAGCCTACGCCTTCAACCGAACGGTTCTATCGCGGACACGTGGTCGGGGTGCCTGACGCCGGTTGACCTTTGGTCAGAGCGATGGCACCTTCGATCACGCACTTCATGATGGGACCGGCAACCGCCGCTCCCGTTGCGTCCACGTGCTGAAACGGCACGACCACAGCTACCGCCACGACGGGATTGGACGCCGGGGCAAAGGCAATCATCCAGTCGTGGGTGTTGTTGGCCGTGTTGCCCGTTTGGGCCGTGCCGGTCTTCGCGGCAACGAGGTCCGAGCTCCGGAAAATACCCGCCGCGGTACCGAATCGGGTCACGTTCAGCATCATGCCCGTCAACCGCTTTGCGGCGGCCGCGTCAATCGGCGTCAGCCACGTGTGGGGCTTGTAGCGCTTGATGATGGTGCCATCGGGCTTTGTCAAAACATTCATGAAGTGGGGTGTCATCGCCTGGCCACCGTTGGCGATAGCGGCGGCCACCACGGCGTTGGTGAGCGCCGTGGCCCGGACATCCTTTTGACCGATCGCCGAATATGCCAGACCCGGAAGATCGTTAGAAAACGAACCGGCGTCGGGGAAATACGACGTCACGACACCCGGAAGATCAACGGGCGGGGCTTGGTTGAACCCAAATGACGTTGCCGTCGACGACATGATGTCAGCTCCGAGATCGAGACCCAGAAGGGCAAAGCCGGGGTCGCACGATCCGGGCAACATATCGGCGGCCTTACCACCGCAGGGCGTGTGCCCCGAGTTCCACAGAAGCTTGTCCGATGTTGGCAGTGTGGTGAAGGCTTTCACGGGGTATTTCTTCATTGCCAGTTCGGGCTTGCTCATAATGGCCGCCGCGGTGGTAATGACCTTGAAAGTTGAACCCGGTGCGAAGGTCTGTTGCGTGGCAAGCAGACCCAACGGCGGGAACCCGCGATCGTTCTTCTTGTTGTACGCCGTCCACGCGCTGGTGGCAGTGGCTTCATCAGACGACGTCAGGGGCGCGGGGTCGTAATTCGGCGACGAGTACATGGCCAGAATTGCGCCGGTCTTCGGGTTGAGGGCGACGACGCCGCCGTTGCGATCACCCAACGCCCGTCGCGCGACCTCTTGAAGCTGTGGCTGCAAGGTAACCGTCAACGTATTGGGCGCTCGCTCGGGAACCAAGATCTGTGAAAGTGACTGAGGAGGCTGCGGATGTGACAGCAGGTCATTGTTATAGAAGTATTCGAGGCCCCACGTCCCGTAAATCGGGGATGAGAACCCAACGACACCGGACGTCAATGCTCCCAGTGGATACTCACGCTGCCATGGATACGCACCCGACGATGTCGGAACGGACCGCGCCAGGACGGTGCCATCCGCTCCCACGATGTCGCCACGTGCGTACATCGAGCTGGCTCGGGCCACACGGTCGTTGACCGGTGAGCCATTCAGGGCGTCAGCGTGAAAAAACTGCACGTAGCTCGCTTGGGCCGCCAAGATTGCGAACAACATCGCCATCACGATGCCCAAGATGCCCATTCGCCTCGTCATGGTTTACGGCAGAGTGGTTGTCGTGACGGGTTGCGTCATACGCCACTGCTCATGCATATTGGAAATGTGCCGGATAGCGGCCGAGAGCGAAGGTTCCACGAGGTGGTTCCTTACCTGTGCGCGGTCACCCGGTCGCAGTTCGCTGATTTCGAAATCAGTGGTAAGAACCAGTTGAGGTTCGTACCACAAGAATCCACCAGCGTGGCCTTGATACACCGACACCTTCCCGTCGACCTCCGCCAGGTAGTAACCCGACTGAGCAAACCAACCGAAGACCACGAACACTCCAATACACAGGGCAATAACGGCCCCAGCGAACGCGGTGCTTCGCCAAGTGAGATGACGAGGGATTCGTAACGTTCGACGGGCACCACGTCGAATCAACGTCGGTTCAGTGATCACTGACGCAACGGGCGTATCGGGAACGACGACGTCGACCGAGTCGATATCCACAACGACAACGGAGATATTGTCGCGGCCGCCAGACTGGAGAGCGGCATCAATGAGCGCAGCGCACGCACTGTCGAGTGATGACGCATTGGTCACCACATCGGCAATCTGAGTTTCGGATACTTCATTCGACAGGCCATCGCTGCAGATAAGGAGTCGGTCACCTACTGCGACCGGCAAGAGACCAGTGTCACCATCAGTGAAGGGCTCAATACCAAGAACTCTGGTGAGCTGATGACGGCGGGGGTGGACGGCGGCCTCCTCCTTGGAGATTCGACCTTGGCGTACCCACTCCTCCGCCACGCTGTGGTCCTGTGTGACCAGCTGGGCAACTCCACCGCGTACGAGATACAGCCGAGAGTCACCGATATTGACCCACGCAACAGCGTGTCCGGAGTCGAATGGTACAAGGGCAACGGACGTCAGGGTTGTTCCCATCCCGAGTCGATCCGGGTTCTCCGCGGCATCTTGCATAATTCGTTGATTTGCGTGACGCAGTCCTTCGCTCAGTCCCGTCAGAGACACATCACTGGTGAGGTGTTCCCGGAACGCGGCAATCGCTAACTGACTGGCTATCTCTCCGGCGGCGTGGCCGCCCATTCCATCAGCCACGATGACGAGCGACTCACTCGCGAAAATCGCATCTTCGTTAGCCTCTCGCACTCGACCGACATGGGTTGCCGCGGCACACGTCCACGACGTCATCGAACGACCTCAAAGATGGTGTTGCCCAGTTGCACGACGTCACCCTTGATGAGTTGAGTGCGGTAGATCAGCGGTTCGGCGTTGACGTAGGAGCCGTTGGTCGAACCAAGATCCTCGACAAAGAGATCGTCACCGTCGAGGCTCAAACGTGCGTGGACCGTTGAGAGAAAACTGTCATCGAGAACGATGTTGCTTGGGGCGCCTCGTCCCAGAGTGACGGCGTCAACGACCTCAATGCGTTCGCCAGCCAGCGCTTCTGGTTCAATGAACTCCAGCGAAAGGCGCCGACGGCGACGTGTACGACGTTCACCGTCATCGCCGGGAGGTTGCATCTCCAACATGGCCGCGCGAAGCACCCGCAAAAAGAACAGTGCCGCGAGAGCCAAGACGAGGAACTGCAGTGGTCGAATAATGGCGGCGTAGTTCGTTGCGGCAATCAAGCTACGCCAGCTCCACTCGAAACGTTGTAGTCCCGACTACAACTTCATCGCCCGGGGATAACGTCACCGCGTCAATCCGGTGACCATTAACAAATGTGCCGTTCGTGGATCCGAGGTCGCGAATTGCTACCGATCCGTTCACTTCCCAGACCTCCGCGTGTCGGCGTGAAACGTTTGAGTCGGCAAGAACGATGTCGCAGTCGCCCGTTCGTCCAATGACCTGTGGTGCCGGCGTGACACCGAAGGTGTGCCCGTCGTGGGAGATCAATTTTGGGCTTGGTCGACCCTGAGTGAAATTGCAACGGATCGCCATTTCACCAAGTGAACGTGTTTCGTCGACGAATATCTCCACGGAGACTGGCCCCACGAAGTCATAGCCCTCCTGCTGGGCGTACTCCCTCGCCGATGCGGTGAGCTCGGTCGGCAGGGCTCGTTCAAATCCCTCAAAACGCTTCGCGTCGGCCATCGAGACGTACACGCGGATCTCGTTAGGGGCAAGCTTCCCTCGGGTTCCGATTTGGACTGCGAGTTCCATCTCCCGGGCGATTCGGCGGCCCATCTCAATCG
>CAXBRG010000004.1:0-22461 GCA_963977995.1 uncultured bacterium
GATCACCCCGACTTCGCTCAGTACGACACGTCGTCGGTCCGGTCGGTCTCGTACGGCGGTGCGCCGTCTCCTCCGGATCTCGTCCGACGCATTAACGCCGCCTTCAAATCCGGCGCTCCGGGGAACGGCTACGGGCTAACGGAAACCTCCGCCGCAGTCGCATTGAACGGAGGCCCCGACTACGTTGCCAAACCCGAGTCGTGCGGACCCGCCCTACCGGTATGCGACGTCGCCATCGTTCCTGAAGACTTCGAAGGAGACGAGCCACCCACCGACCTTCCGTCGGGCCCTGACGTCACGGGTGAGCTCTGGATCAAGGGACCCAACGTGGTGCGGTGCTACTGGAATAAGCCCGAAGAGACCTCGCGGACCTTTACCAAGGGATGGCTGCGCTCCGGCGACGTCGCACGCATCGACAACGAAGGGTTCATCTTCATCGTCGACCGCGCTAAGGACATGATCATCCGCGGAGGCGAGAACGTGTACTCAGTCGAGGTCGAGGCGGCACTCTTCGAACACCCGGCTGTTGCGGATGCCGCCGTGATTGGCGTCCCGCATCCGGTTCTCGGCGAAGAGGTCGGAGCCGTCATCGTGGTCCGGCCCGGCCACAGCGTCACCGCCGAAGAGATCATGGCCCACGCCGCGCGTCTCCTCGCGAAGTTCATGGTCCCCACGCACATTTACTTCTCCGCCGAGCCGCTCCCCCGAAATCCAGCCGGGAAGATTCTCAAGCGTCAACTACGCGACGAGATTGTGTCGACGAAATAGTTACTTCACCGTCACGACGGTGCCGACCAGAACCTTGCTGTCACGGGCCCGCGCGATACTGACGTACACACGATCACCGCGTACCACGGGGGTCACTTTGGACCAACTCATTGTCGCGTTTGTAGAGCTCACAACGGGGTTCGTGGTGAGACGCCACCCGTACGACGCAATGGCGGTGGTCGCCCCAAAAGTTTTATCGCGATAGCACGACGACACGTTTTTCGGTGCTTTCGCGAGCCCCGCAGCGAGGCACGCACCGAGACGGCGGGGGCCGACGGGCGGTCCCACGAGACGACACTCCGTTCGACCGGTCCCAAACTTATTGCACACTGTCTGAGCGAGGGGGAAGACCGTCTTCGTCGTTACTTTGCCGTACACCGACATCTTGCAGCCACCTCGAGCACACAGGGATGGCACGTAGTTCGTTGATACCGCCAGTGCTCGATTCGATCCAACGGTCGCGGACACCACGGGGCGGGGATTCTACAGCTTGAGATTCGGCTTCCTCGCCGAAAATGTCATGTTCGAAATCAACATTTCAACGGCGTCCATCCCGTCACTCGCGAGAGACTTGGAACGAAATACCGGTGAAGCGAGAGCGGCGTCATTCGCCGGACGTTGGGATTCGATGGCGGTCAAAGCAGCCGAAACATCACTCGTATCGGACGGTAGCTGGTAGCACTGAATCAGAGCGGCGGACGGCAACCAGGCCTGTAAATCGCCGTGTCGCAGCGTCGTGCGGTCCGACATCTTGTGAGGCGCCGCTACCTGGTACTGAATGTTGGGGACGACTCCGGGAGGTGAGTCAATGCCGAGGCACGACTGAACGTCGGCGTATCCGAACGTCGCAGAGCTCGTGGCAAAGACGGCGCCCGCAACGAGGGGCGACAACGTGGAGTCCAACGAGAACACACCGGTCAGTTGCTTCCCATCGTTGTCCGACCAGTTGACGTCACAGGAGGTGATCGGGGTCGCGGTGCATCGGTAGTAGTTATTGCGATCGTTGGCCGACCATGTCACCAGTTGGTTTTGAGCGTTGTAGACCTTGTGGTTCGATTCGTCGACACCGACGACGTCGCCCCACGACGCCCGTAAATGCACGACGGTGTCAGAGGCGTCAATGCTCGTGGCGCCAGGGACTACGGAGACATTCCAGAAGGCGATGCGACCCTCTAACCAGGACCACCGCAGCGATGTTCCAATTTGACCCAAGTGAATAGTGATATCGAATTTGTCCGTGCTCGTCACGGGAGTGGCCAAATCAATGGAGTGGCCGTTGCTCTTGGGGTCGGCAAGGTTGATTGCTACATCATCGCCGGACGACCGGGCGTACACCACGCTAAAGGACACTCGATTCGGTGCGTAGTAACACACTCCTGCTTGCTCGGAAGCCGAGGGACTGCAGGTATTGAACGGGGCGATCACGACGCCAAGATCACCGGTGCTGGGCGAAGACGTTGCGAATCCATTCGTCACCCCTTCGGCATTTGATTTGCCCGAAAAGATGGTGGTCGACGAGCCATCTTCGTGGATGATGGCGAAATCTGACACGTAGGGCCGTTTGGCGAGATCGCCATTGGCAAAACGATTAGCCCACGCCTGCCATCCGCCGAGTTGTCCGCCACCCCATCCCAGTGTGGCTTGGTCGGCAGAAGACTGACCATTGGTTCCGTCGTCGTACCCACCACCCGCACGGGCGATCGTCGGCACCACGAGGACTGATACCAGCAGAGTGACAGAGACAACGAATCGTGGGTATCGCATTTTTTTCTCCCTACGGAACCTGCTTGAACGGTACTCTGCTGGGTAACAAAAAGGTGAAACCCCCCGATGCCACTCGGCATCGGGGGGTTTCTACTCTCACGTTCAGCGATTCGGCTGAGGCGTCAGGCGCAGGTAGTCCTTCAGCTTCTTGAAGCCCTTCGGGAACTTCGTCGCGGCCTCTTCGTCGCTCACCGAGTTCACAATGATCACATCGCCACCGTCAGTCCAATTGACCGGTGTGGCCACTTGGTAGCCCGCGGTCAGCTGCAGTGAATCAAGCACCCGAAGGATCTCGTCGATGTTGCGGCCCGTGGATGCGGGGTACGTCAACGTGAGCTTCACCTTCTTATCGGGGCCGATGATGAAGACGCTGCGGACCGTCAACGTCTCAATGGCGTTGGGGTGAATCATGTCGTAGAGATTGGCCACGGTACGGTTCTCGTCACCGATCAAGGGGTAGTTCAGGGCCGTTCCTTGAGTCTCGGCAATGTCACCCTTCCACTGGTGGTGACTCTCCACGGAGTCAACGGACAGACCGAGAATCTTGGCATTGCGCTGGTCAAACTCCGCCTTGCGCTTTGCGAAGGCACCCAACTCCGTGGTGCACACCGGAGTGAAGTCTTTCGGGTGTGAGAACAAGATGCCCCAACTGTCGCCGAGCCACTCGTGGAAACTGATAGGGCCTTCCGTAGTGTCGGCCTGGAAATCCGGTGCTTCATCGCCGAGACGAATCGCCATAATTACTCCTTTGTGTTGATCCGCAAGCGCGGGAGGTCTTAATACCTGACCATTTTAGTCAGATTAGTAGGTTTTGTGTCAAGTCACACTCTCGCGGCTGACAAACTCACAGGGTGAGTACTCCGGTGCCGGTGGCCGCCTTTGACCTCGACGGAACACTGACCGAAGGTGGATCGGTCGGCCGTTGGCTTCGCCACGTCGCAGGGACCCGTCAGTTTTTGACCGCCGGTGTAAGCCTCGCCCCCGCGTTGACCCTCGGGGCAATCGCCAGTGGCCGACAGGCCGATAGCGCCAAGGAACAGCTCTTTCGGAAGATTTTGTCTGGTCGGGACGCCGCCGACGTCCAACACGAGAGCGAGGAGTTCGGACGCCACCACGTCGAGCAAGAGTTACGACCAGAAGTTCTCGACCGTTTGCGGTGGCATCAGGCTCTCGGACATCGCACGGTCGTGGTATCGGCGTCGCCCGAACTCTACGTGGCCGTCATCGCGGCTCACTTGGGAGCCGATGGAGCAATCGGTACCCGCTTGGCCGTTGATCCGCTCGGACGGTTGACGGGGGGATATTTGGGGCGCAACTGTCGCGGTGAAGAGAAGATCCGTCGTCTCCGCGAATGGATCACCGAACAAGACTTCGATAGCGAGCCGGAGATCTACGCCTACGGGAACTCACGAGGCGACCGGCGACTCCTACGCGCCGCTACACACCCGTTTGATGTCGGCAAACTTGGGCGTTTCGGTGCGCTCCGTAACTACCCGAGGCTCAGTTCGGCCGCACTTCCAAACTCAGAGCAATAATTCCCGCTCCCCGGCCGTCATAGGTCACGTCCAATTGAGCCGCCTGTTCACGCCACGCCCACCGAGAGTTGCCTTCGGGGCTGACAAAACCAAGGTTGACGAAATACGTACCGTCCAACAGAGGCACGGTCGGTACGACGAATCGAACACTTTGCGATCCTGACGCCAGGGACAGCGGCGACGTCGTGGGGTCGGTTCGGGCGATGAGCTCACCGCGGCGACCCACGATCTCCACCATCGCCAGTGCATCGATTGGACGGCCCGACTCCACCGTGACGTCGAGAACCAGTGATTGACCGGTTGACACGGCGCAGGATCCGGACGGGGACGTCACCTCGACGATGGTGACAAGGTTGTCGGTAGCGAGGTGTTGTTCGGTCACCATTGGCTGACCGAGAAGGTGTTCGCGAAAGACTCGCACCGACTCCCCCGCCGGGGCGTCGGACACCATGCGACCCTTCTCCAGGACGATTGCTCGGTCGCAGAGCGCACGAACCTGATCAGCGTTGTGCGAGACCAGCAATATTGTTCGGCCTTCGGCCTGAAACTGGCGAATACGGTCCATGCACTTCGCCTGAAATCGTTCGTCGCCCACCGCAAGAACTTCGTCAACCACCAAAATGTCCGGATCCGAGTTCACTGCCACGGCAAATCCCAGACGGACGTACATGCCTGATGAATAGAACTTGACGGGACTATCAATGAATTTCGCAAGTTCGCTGAACTCCACGATGTCATCGAATACCGCGTCGACGGTCTTTTTCGACAGACCGAGCATCGAACCGGAGAGATAGATATTGTCGCGACCGCTGAGCTCCGGCTGGAAACCGGCACCCAGTTCCAAGAGGCCAGCGAGCGAACCGCGAATCGCAATCTCGCCGCTACTTGGCTGCAGAACACCACAGATGCACTTCAAGAGCGTCGACTTGCCCGATCCATTCCGTCCGAGTACACCGACGGTCTCTCCTGCTCCGATTGCAAACGAGACGTCATTGAGTACCTGAAGCTCGGTGGTGGTTCCCTGCCCAGGGTGGAGAATTCGGTCCTTCAGGTTCTTGTGACGACCTTGATGTAAACGAAAATTCTTCGTTACGCCCCTGACGTCAACTACCGGCTGCATCACAACTCCTCGGCGAAGTTGCCTTGAAGACGACCAAATACCGACATGGCCCCGAACAGCATGATGACGCCAATCCCAATCAACGCGCCATTGATGGTGGCGTAGGTCGCCGTCGACCACGCGGGCAGAACATGCACTACACCATGGTCGGTAGTGTTGGCAATCACGCTTGTCTGCCCATAGAGCACCCGCTGAAAGGTCAAAACCACAGGCGTCACGGGGTTCATGAGATAGAGCCATGCGAGCCCGTGGGCGTGCAGCATGGGCGACACGGTTCGCTCATAGGAGTAGACGATCGGAGTCAACCAAAACCACAGGTTGATGCCAACGTCCACCATGTGGGATGTATCCCTGAAGTAGACGTTGATTGCCGAGAAAAAAATTCCGAGCGAACTGGCAATGAGTACAACGCCCCCAAATGCCATGGGCAAAAGCCACACCAAGTGCCACGCCGGGGCGTGCCCCATCGCGAGCATCAAGAGGGCGAGAACGCCGAACTGAATTGTGAAGTAGACGATCGATGTGCCGACAATGGAGAGAGCCAGGATTTCCCGCGGGAACGCCACTTTCTTCACAATTCCGGCTCGCTGCACAATCACGCTGGTCGAATTGGTGACCACGTTGGTGAAGAAATGCCAGACCAGCATTCCCGACCACAGCATGACGACGTAGTCAGGCACACCGTTTTTCAAAATGATTTGAAAAACGAGGAAGTAAATACCGATTTGCATCGCCGGCGCAATCATTGACCAGACCATGCCAAGCGCCGAATTTTTGTATTTGATCTTGATATCGGAAGAAATTAGATAAAGAAGTAGTTCCCGTGAGGCCCACACTGCAGCCAGACGTTCAGCGAGACTCTGGCGAGCCCCCAAGACCCTGAATGGTCGCTCGCTAAACCCCCGTCGCGATTCGCGGGGGGCGTCAGAACTCAATTGCTCCCCGAGGCGAGAGACGAACGATCGATAACGGCATCGATAAAGCCGTACTCTTTCGCCTCTTCGGCCGTAAACCACCGGTCGCGGTCGGAGTCAGCTTCAATCTTTTCGAGAGGCTGACCCGTGTGGTGGGCAATTCGTTCAGCGAGCATCTTCTTCATGTACACAATCTGCTCGGCTTGAATTGCAATGTCGGACGCCTGACCTTGCATGCCACCGGCGTGAGGTTGGTGCATCAAAATGCGACTGTGGGGTAGGGCAAAGCGCTTTCCCGGAGCGCCAGCGCACAGTAGGAACTGGCCCATCGATGCGGCCATGCCGATACAGATGGTGCGGATGTCGCAGCTGACGTACTGCATGGTGTCGTAGATGGCCAATCCATCCGTTACCGAACCACCGGGCGAATTGATGTACAGACTGATGTCTTTGGTCGGATCATCGGCTTCGAGGAGGAGAAGTTCCGCGCAAATCCGATTGGCCGATTCTTGGTCAACTTGCGAACCGAGGAAGACAATCCGCTCCTTCAAAAGACGCTGATTGAGATCCACGACCGCGGGGCCATTCGAAAATTGAGCAGAACGCATAGTTTTAATCTACCCGGCGGGTATGAGTCGTCGGCGAAGTTCTAGGCTGATGCTCCTGCGGGCGTGGCGAAATGGCAGACGCGCTGGGTTTAGGTCCCAGTTCCTGAAAGGGAGTGGAGGTTCAAGTCCTCTCGCCCGCACTCGATAAATTTCCCCTTGCGCATCGTCCTCGCACCGACTAACCTCTTCGGGCTGTCGTAATGTGCCGCAGATCGCGGTGGAGCCCGATTCGGAGCTATCTCTCGAGTTGGACTCATTGCTTTTCCAACAGTGTCGGGAGACCGTAGATATGTCCGTTTCATTTGCTGACCTTGGCGTGCCACGCCCACTCGTAAGCCGCCTGGCGGCCCAAGGTATTGAGGCCCCCTTCCCCATCCAAGCAGCCGCCCTGCCGGACGCTCTCGCCGGCCGCGACATTGTCGGTCGCGCCCCCACGGGTTCGGGAAAAACACTCGCCTTCGGTCTCGCTCTGTTGGCCCGTACCACAAAGGCGTCGCCCTACCAGCCCCACGGACTCGTGCTCGTTCCCACTCGCGAACTTGCGGCCCAGGTGCAAAAGGAACTGGCCGCTCTCACGCCCGACCGCGGTCGTCGCATTATCACCGTGTACGGCGGCACGTCGTACAAACACGCCCGGCGAGCTCTCTCGCAGGGGGTTGACATCATTGTGGCCTGTCCCGGTCGTCTCGAAGATCTCCTCGAGCAAGACGATCTCGATCTCACCGCCGTCACCACCGTCGTTGTGGACGAAGCCGACCGAATGGCCGATATGGGTTTTGCTCCCGCCGTACGTCGATTGATCGGCCAGACGAATGCATCACGCCACGTCATGTTGTTCTCGGCCACATTGGGCCACGAGGTTCGATCGTTGGTGGCAGAGTTCACTCACAACCCGGCCGTACATGACGTTGTCGGTGATTCGGAACCCAGCGAAGTCAATCACTATTTTTGGAACACACCCAAGGATGCTCGCGTGTCAACCGTGGTTGACCTCGTCAATGAGTACGGCCGGGCCATTGTGTTTTGTAAGACCAAGCACGGTGCCGATCGTCTCGCCCATCAACTGGAGCAAAAGAAGATTCGCGCCGTTGCCATTCACGGTGACCGATCACAGTCGCAGCGGGAAAAAGCGCTCGCCTCGGTGGTCGAAGGACGGGCAGACGTTCTCGTTGCCACCGACGTCGCCGCGCGAGGTATTCACATCGAAGCCCTCCCCTGTGTCATCCACTACGACCCACCTCAGCAAAGCGAGGACTACATTCACCGCTCGGGTCGAACTGGCCGTGCCGGTGAGACAGGCACCGTGGTGTCCATCATCCTTCCCGATCTGATTGGGAAGACGAAGCGAATGCAAAAGGAACTCGGCTTCACGCCGCGCGTCGATCAGCGCGACAACTCGACGCCCCAACAACTCGTCGTCCGTGAACTCTCCATGGCACCTCTCGTCGGGCGGGCCACGAAGTCTGAACCGGTACCCAGCCTCGACGCCATTCGAGCGCTCATCAATGAGCAGGAAGCTCGAGACGCTGAGAGCACTCGGGAATCGAAGGCATCATCCACCCGTACCGGTAGCCGCGAGCGATCCCCTCGTGGTCCTCGCAGCCAACACGCACCACGAGGCGAGCGATCCTTCCGCGAAGACCGTCGTCCGAACGGCCAGAATCGCGACCGCACACGTCACGATGACGCGAGGGAGCCACGTGAACGGACGAAAAGCTCCGGGGAGCGCACGGTTCGTAGCAACCGCTCCGACACCAATCGGTCAACACCGGCCCGACGTGGCCCTGTGGTGACAGTCACCTTCTTTAACGACACCAAGGGCTATGGCTTTGCCACTGATCCCCAAGGCAATGAACTGTTTTTGCATCACAGTCAGATCATGGATCGTTCCATTCGTGGCCTACGAAAGGGTCAGAAGGTTTCGGTCGATGTTGCCCGAGGTCCGAAGGGGTATGAAGGTCGCAATATTCGCGTCCTCGAGACTCGCCGCCCTCGGTCGTAGGATTTCGCTATGACCAAACCCATCGTTGAACCCCACATCGGCAGCGCGCCAACCGACCTCATCATTGAGGACATCATCATTGGTGATGGCGACGAGGCGGTGGCCGGTCGACACGTTGTCGTGCACTACGTCGGAGTCTCAGCGTCCACGGGAGAGGAATTTGATGCGTCATGGAACCGTGGCGACAAATTTGAGTTCCCGCTCGGTGCCGGCATGGTGATCCAAGGTTGGGATCGAGGCGTCGCCGGGATGAAGGTTGGCGGACGTCGCCGTCTTGTCATCCCTTCGCATTTGGGATACGGCGAACGTGGAGCGGGTGGCGTTATTCAACCCAACGAGACGTTGATCTTTGTCGTCGACCTCTACGAAGTTCGTTAGTCGGAATTAAATTTTCCGAAGGCGTCATCGCCGGAGTTTTGACTGGCAATTTGGCGTTGCAAGTCACCGTATCGCTCACAGGAAATCTCGGCGACTAACGCCAAGCGCTCATTGGCATCATTTTTTGCCAGGACGCTCTGACGATCTTTCTGATTCATTGAGGCAAAGGCACAACACTGCCAGCCCGCCAGAATCGGATCGGGGTCAAAATCGCACATCGGTGTCGCCATATCGACAAACACTTCGTTTTCAAGGTTCCGTACCGCTCGTACTGACGACTGTGCCGTGGACAGAACGTCCTCTCGCGGACCATTGGCGTCGTCCAGATCAATGACGAGGGCCCGCGGATAAGAGTCTTCCGACAGCCACGACTGCACGGCAATACGCCCTAGGCCCATGACGAACAACAATGTGGTACCCGACGCCAGTGGCGTCATCATGCGAATTTCGAGAAGGGTGCCAATCGACGATCGAACGTCGCCACCGCCCACTTCTGATCCATCTTCAATCAGACAGGTTCCGAATCTCCCACGCGGTCCGATGTCCTCGAGTAGCTGGTGATACCGCGACTCGAACACTTGCAAGGACAGAGGTTCGTGCGGCATGGCCACGACCGATAGCGGAAACATCGGAAGTTCGTAGGGCGTGGACACGACGACACCCTAAAGGTGGACGACTTCTTTCCCTATCGGTCGGCGAGTGCTTCTGCCAGAGCGCGAAATGCGTTGCCGCGGTGCGACAGAGCGTGCTTCTCCTCAGCGGTCATCTGTGCCATGGTGCGACCACGGCCCGTTTCGGGCATGAAGAGTGGGTCGTATCCAAATCCACCATCGCCCAGTTCGCTCTCAGCGATGAGCCCCTCCACCTCACCGTCAACGACGAACCACGACCCATCGGGATAGGCCACCGCGGCGACGGTGCGAAAGCGAGCGGTTCGCTGAGGCAACGCCACACCTTCCAGTTCACGGAGCAACTTGCGACAGTTATCAGAGTACGTAGCGCGCTCACCCGCGTAGCGGGCCGAGTAGACACCGGGGGCGCCACTCAGGGCGTCAACAAACAGTCCGGTGTCATCGGCAATCGCCGCCCGACCCGTCGCCTCCACCAAGGCTCGCGCCTTGAGTAGAGCATTGTCTTCAAGTGTTTCGCCGTCTTCGGTGACGTCCGGTACGTCCACGGGTCGAGGGAGCAAAGTGATACCGATGGGACGAAGAATTTCTTCGATCTCGCGAGCCTTGTCGGGATTCGCCGTCGCGAGGACGAACGTCTTCATCGACTGCGAGGTGGCGGTGGTGTCGCAAGCAACTGACGCTGCATCGCCACAATGTCACCCAATCCGTGCTCGGCGAGGCCCAAGAGCGCATCGAGTTCGCCACGTGAAAAAGCGTTGTGCTCGGCGGTACCTTGCACCTCTACGAATCTGCCGTCACCCGTCATGACAACATTCATGTCGACGTCAGCTCGAGAGTCTTCCTCGTACGGAAGATCCAGCATGGGGACTCCGCCAATAATTCCAACAGATACCGCCGCCACTGCATCGGTGAGTGCGTGGGTTCCTATGACGCCTTCCGCAACAAGACGGCTGAGAGCATCGTGAAGAGCCACATAACCTCCACAGATGGAGGCAGTGCGGGTACCCCCATCGGCTTGAATCACGTCACAGTCGACCGTAATCTGCACGTCGGGCATCGCCTCGAGGTTCGTGACCGCGCGGAGCGAGCGGGCGATGAGTCGCTGAATTTCTTGGGTTCGCCCCGACTGCTTGCCTTTCGCCGCCTCGCGAGACGCTCGCTCCGGCGTAGAACCAGGCAGCATCGAATACTCGGCAGTCACCCAACCACGTCCCGAACCCTTGAGCCAGCGAGGCACTTCGTCGGCAATTGAGGCCGTGCACAGCACACGCGTGCGTCCAAAACTCACGAGGACCGAACCGGCAGCGAAAACCGTGAAGTCTCGTTCAAAAGTAAGTGGTCGAAGTTCGTTGGTCGCTCGACCATCTGCCCGTGTCATATCGATCCCCCTGCTGTGGTACCTCTGAACCGTAGTGCGCGAAGTACTAGAAGTAGATGATTCGCTTCGCGCGCTCGACGACCTCATCGAGGTCATCGGTCCACGCACCGGTTGACAAATACTTCCAGCCGTCGTCACACGCGATAGTAACGATGCTGGCCGATTCACCTTCGGGCACTGTCAACGCGCACTTCACCGCACCCGCCATGATCGCTCCCGAACTGATGCCGACGAAGAGACCAATTTCCGACATTCGGCGGACCCACTCCAACGACTCCTTCGGTCGAACCACGACACGTCGGTCGAGCAAGTGTGCGCCGTCGTTGTCCGTAAACACCGGTGGAATGTAGCCATCTTCAAGTGATCGAAGTCCATCGACCATCTCACCACTCGGTGGCTCGATAGCCCAGATTTTTACGTTAGGAACTCGTTCCTTCAGGTATCGCCCCACACCCATCAACGTTCCTGACGTTCCAAGACCCGCGACAAAATGTGTGATCTCGGGAACGTCGGCCACAATTTCGGGTCCCGTGGTGCTGTAGTGAGCCAAGGGATTGGCGGGGTTCGCGTACTGGTACAGAAAAACCCACTCGGGGTTGTCGGCGGCGAGCTGTTGTGCCTTCCGCACCGCGCCGTTGCTACCTTCAGACCCTGGGGAGTCAATGATTTCGGCACCCCAAACTTCGAGGAGTTGGCGGCGTTCGGGTGAAACGTTGGACGGTAACACCACTTTGAGGTGGTAGCCCTTCATTCGACAGACCATCGCGAGAGCGATTCCGGTGTTGCCACTACTTGGTTCAATCAGCGTTTGGCCGGGGCGTCCAGGGATCAGTCGCCCATCAGATTCAGCCGCCGTGACGAGACTCAGAGCGACACGGTCCTTCACCGAACCAGCGGGGTTGCGGCCCTCCAACTTCACCCAAATCTTGACTGCGGGATTTGGTGACAGGGCGCTCGCGTCAACTATCGGCGTGTTACCGATGAGGTCAAGTACCGAGGCGTAACGCGTCACTCGGCTCCACCGGCAACGGCCGGCAGCAGGGTGATTTCATCACCATCGACCACGGGGGCGTCGAGACCACCCAGATAGCGCACATCGTCATCGTTGATGTAGACGTTGAGAAACTTGTGGAGAGATCCGTCATCGTGAAATAACTGCGGCTTCACCCCGGGGTGATCGCTAGCGATTCGACCGAGGATCTCCCCAATGGTGGACCCATCACCCTCTATGACGGGTTGCCCACCGGTCGCGGCGCGAAGAACGGTCGGAATTCGTACGGTGATAGCCACAACAACCTCTTCGAATGGACGCGGTCAATTGTTGACCTAACTAGTCACATATTACGGGCTTTTCAACGGCCCGAAGCGCTACCCCTGTCGTGGTGGTCGATAGATTGCCAGAAGTTGCAGCAGCGCACCGCCGAGGCCGACGAGAAGCACGGTGAAAAACGCGTGGACGGGCTGTTGGAAGTAGGAAATCTGCACCGAACTATCGAGCGAATACGCGCCCGGACCAAATGTGCCCACCAGGAGCGCGTAGAGGGCCAACATAGCGCAGTATTCAATGCCCTGGCCGGGGTTATAAACGAAGAAACCATTCTTTCGATGGACAGTCACGATCGCTACGGTCATTAGCGCAACGAGTCCCGCAGCCGCCAGCGGCGTGGCTAATCCAATGACGAGCAACAGTCCGACACCGATTTCCGTGCCGGCGGCCATCACGGCGTTCAGCTTCCCCGGCTTCATTCCAATGGATTCAAACCACCCCGCCGTACCGGCGAGCTTTCCACCGCGGAACACTTTGGCGTAGCCGTGCGCCACGATCATGAGGCCAAGACCGACACGAGCGATGAGAAGGGCAATATTGAAAACAGCAACATCAGTATCGAGTGGCATACAGCATCCTTTCCGACTAACTGTTGCGAGCCTAAATCCAGACGCTCCGCTATTCGGTGATAGTTACCGGCTCCTCCGTAACCTGACCGTCCACAATGCGAAAGCTTCGAACAACGGGTGGAACCACACGGAGCGATATGACGACATAGTGCCACTCCGGATCTGGTGCCTGCGAAATATCCGTTGGACTGGGAAACGCGTCGGTATGAGTATGCGAATGAAAACATCCCACCACGTCTTCACCTCGAGCGTCGGCGGTTCGATAACTCCGCAACAGAACCTTCGGGTCGATCTCGTAGACCCGTGCTGATTCCGCCAGGTTCGTACTCGGAACCACCTCGGAAATCGGACCGTCGGCGGCGCCCAGAAGTAACCCGCACCCCTCGTGGGGTAGAGCACGGATGACGTGCGCAATCATCGCTTCACGTTGTGAGTGACTGATCCGCAACACGTCCCCACCCTACCGAGCGGTACCAGTCGCTAGGTACGATTGCAGTATGGCGCGGGCGAAAAGAATGCAGGAGCGCCGGGCGAGTGCTCGTTCTAATGAGACGGGCGACAAGGTGGTGGCGACCAATCGACGAGCACGCCACGACTACGAAATCGTCGACGTCTACGAGTGCGGCATCGTGCTGACCGGCTCTGAAGTGAAGAGTCTTCGCGAGGGGAAGGCGCAGATTGCCGACGCGTATGCCCGTATTGACGGTGACGAGCTGTGGCTGTTTCAAAGCCACATTCCGCCGTGGAAAACGGGGTTCGGCTTTGGTGCCCACGACCCTGATCGCAAGCGCAAACTCCTTGTTCATCGATTTGAAATCAACGAACTGCGAAGCGAGACGTCAACCCAGCCACTAACGATCATTCCCCTCAAGATGTACTTCAAGGACGGCCGGGCCAAAGTTGAAATAGCTCTCGCTCGCGGACGCAAGGCCCACGACCGACGTCAAGAGATTGCAAAGCGTGATGCCCAACGTGAGATGGATCGCGCGCGACGACACGGCGAAAAGTTCGGCTGAACAAACGCCTGTCGTATGAGGGCGGTACTATGAAAGCCCGATTGAAACATCGGACAACATGGGGGTGATCGGTTTCGACGTAGGTCGTCAAAGTGAGAGAAGCGAGCCGTGGTCTCCGGATCCACGTAAAAGAGTCGGAAAAATATATAAACGCCAAGCCTCAGCTTGTGCTCGCTGCCTAGTGCAGCGATGTCTGTCTAGCCCCAGTCCCACGGGTTAGTACGCAGACATCATCTAGTGGGACTTACCGTCGGTGAGCGTTCACCGAATCGACGGGACATTTTTGTGAACTACGGAACACTCAGGGTGCTAAAGACTGGAGTGCTCTCGACAATCTTTCTTTAGCTGCGCTCGGAGAAGGCTCATGGAGAAGCTCACGGACGCGGGTTCGATTCCCGCCACCTCCACTCGCACCCCCTGCGACGTCATTACGAACGTTGCAGGGGGTGTTCAAGTATCGACTCGGGTATCGAGCAATTATTTGGGTCGTCGCACACTGCACTACCGCCGACCGCGTCGTTCTTGTTACGGTACGTACCATGCAACTCGCCTATGTCGTTCTCTACGTACGTGATCCACAGACTTCATTCGACTTTTGGGTCGACACACTCGAAATGGTGGAAAAGAGTCGCAAGGAAGTCGGCACGTTCTCGATTGTTCAAGTGGGGTTTGCCAACCAAGAGTTCAATATCGAACTTGTCCCTCTCGCTCTCATGAGTGACAACCCCCACGGCATCGACCTGGCCACGCCTTCACTGGCATTAAGAGTCGAGGATTTAGCGTCGACCCACGCGATGCTGCAATCCAAGGGAGTGCCGACCTCCGACATCGCTGAGATGGGTGGCGTCAAGTCGTTCGCGTTCTCCGACAACGAGAATCGATGGTTTGCTGTTCTCGCCGCGTGAGGACACCAACAGATTTGTCTCGCCGGCCGACTCCGAGCTCTCAGGCTGTCCGAGAATCGCCTCCTTTGGCTCCGATGTATCGACGGGTTGCGACGATCGCCCACAGCCCCTCAACAACGCCAAACGGCCAGGTTCCCGCCAAAAAGCCGTAGAGACTCGACAAACAGCATCCGAAGGCAAATGCTGCGATGTAGCGGGGGTGTTGTCGTTCCATCGCGTACATCAACATCATGAACGAGACCGCCAAAACGCCAAAAACTGTCACCATGACGTCATCCTAGAAACATCGTCCCTCGGGTTCGAAGAATGTCTAGCCCACGTGAGAAGATGGACACCCGTGCGCGACGCTCTTATTTCAGGATTCCTTGTTGGTGGATCGCTCATCGTTGCCATTGGAGCGCAAAATGCCACCCTCTTACGTGTCGGCCTCGCCCGTCAACGAGTCGCCGTGGCCGTTGTGATTTGCATCGTCGGTGATGCGTCGCTGATCGCTCTCGGCATTGCGGGAGTTGGGAATTTTCTCGTTCAGCACCCAGTCTTTATGTCGATACTCCAATGGAGCAGTGCGCTGTATCTCGGGCTGTTCGCACTGAACGCACTTCGCTCGGCAATACGGGGTGGTCAGTCGCTCGACCCCTCGACGTCTACATCGACCACCAATGTTGTCGTCACCATGATGACGGTGACGTGGCTCAATCCTCATGTGTATGTCGACACCGTGATGGTGATGGGGACCGTCAGTTCCAGCTTCCACCATCACGCCATCTGGTTTGGTGTCGGCGCTCTGTCGTGTTCGGTGTTGTGGTTCTCCGCTCTGGGGTTTGGTGCACGTCTGCTACGACCCCTATTTCACCGACCGTCAATGTGGCGAGTTCTCGATGCCCTGGTGTCCATCGTCGTGGGGGCCGTTGCTCTCAACGTGACGCTTGTCGCCCTTCGCGGGTAATCCACTCCTCGAGAACATCAGCAGCGGCGCGCGGGTCTTCGAGCATCCACCAGTGACCCAGACCTACCAGTTCACCCACCTCGGCCCCCATCGTCGCGGCCAGGTCTCGCGTTCCGCGCGCTGCACCGACGTAGGGATCCGAGGTTGCGTGCAAGAACATCCCACGTGTTGCGCGGGCTCGCTCAGGCTGCTCCCCCCACGCCACCATCGCCGGCTGGCGTGCCGAGCGATACAGAGCCAAGAGAGCGGCACCCATGCGTTGATCCGCAACCTCGGCGAGGATGCGTGCGGCGGCCGGCGGAACGCCGAGAGCAGTAAGCGATGCTCGACGTTCCTCCAGCGGTGGTTCGGTCATCGACGCCACGAGATCTTCCCCCGCCCCCTCGGTCTGCCACACCCGTGCGGCGGCGTGCCACTCGTAGCGAGGATGCAGGGCACCGAGTGCGTCACTGGCCCAGGAAGCAATCGTGGACGGAGCAACGATGGCCAGACGGGCGACCAAGATGCCACCCCAGTCGTGGCCGACTACGTGGACGGGACCGTCAAGGCATTGGACGAAGTTCACGAGCCATTCGAGGTACTCATCCATCGTGCAACCGAAACCAGCCGGGATGTCACAGCCAAAGCCCGGGAGAGCAGGGGTCACAACGTCGTCACGACCCCATTCGGCCACGAGGTCATCCCAAATCGCCGGTGTCTCAGGGTTGCCGTGAAGGAGAACGATCGTCATGCGGAGTAGGTGGAGTGGTGCTCCTGGACCGGAGGGTTCGAGAAGTCCAGATAATCACCGACGCCCCGGAGTCGGAACAGCCAAAAATCCATGAAGTAGTTCTGGTAGAGCTTCCACGGCCGGCGAAGACCCTGCTTTGGTAACTGCGACGCACCGCGGGTGATGTATCCCGACGACAGGGCGATGTACGGTTCATCTGACAGTCCGTCCGTCGGGGCGCGCGGCGTGACGATTTTTACTCGGCGGCGTCGCATCGTTCGCAGCACGCGACCGACGTAACGAGCCGTAAGGTCCGCTTTGAGCGTCCATGAAGCGTTGGTATAACCAAACGTCATCGCCAAGTTCGGTACACCACAGACCATGATTCCCTTGTACGCCACGGTGTCCGCCAAATCGATCGTGGACCCGTCAACAATCAGTTCCATACCACCCAAGAACTGCAACTCGAGACCCGTTGCGGTCACGATGATGTCCGCCGAGATCGTCCGACCTGAGACCAGCACGATGTGGTCGCGTTCGATGCGGTCGACCGTATCGGTCACCATCTCAACGTGCCCGGCAGATATCTGTTCGAAGAGGTCTCCATTCGTGATGAGACACAGTCGCTGATCCCACGGGTTGTACCGAGGGGAAAAATGAGTTGCAGTATCAAAGCCCTCCGGCAGAGCGTCACGAACAGCGTCGAGGAGTTTGGTTCGGACCGCGTCGGGTCGGCGTCGAGAGAGCTGGTAGATCAACGTCGAGCCAATGACGTTCTTGATCCGAATGGCACCATAGGCGAAGCGTGTCGGCAACAATCTCATCAACAACTGGGCGATGCGGTCGACATCGGGTCGACTGGCGACATACGTTGGCGACCGCTGAAGCAGAACGACCTTGTTTGCATTCGTCGCAAGGGCCGGCACCAACGTCATCGCAGTAGCCCCGCTCCCGATCACCACGATGTTCTTGCCGGCGCCATCGAAGTCACTCGGCCAGAACTGGGGATGAATGAACTGACCCGTAAAGGTGTCTTCACCGGGAAAGGTCGGTCGAAAGCCTTGGTCGTAGCGGTAGTAGCCAGTGTTACCCCAGAGAAATCCACACTCCAGGATGGAAGTCTCGTCGGAATCCCCGTGGCGAATGGTAAGTCGCCATCGTGCCGTGTCTGACGACCACTCAGCGCGAATGACTCGGCGGTGAAATGAAATGTGTGACATCACCCCAAACCGTTCGGCCGTCGTTTGGATGTACCGCAAAATGTCAGCACCATCGGCAATTGATTTCGGAGCGAGCCACGGCGCGAACTCGTAACCCAGCGTGTACATATCGGAGTCGCTACGAACCCGTGGGTAGCGAAACAGATCCCATGTCCCCCCGACCGAGCCACGAGACTCCAAAAGTGCAAAGGTGACTGTCGGGCACTCGCGCATCAGATGACACGCCGCACCGACTCCACTTAAACCAGCACCGATAATCGCTACATCGACGTACGGCACATTGGTTTGGCTCACGCGCAGAGTTTACGAAGTGGTCATAAGTCGTCAGGAAAGTCTCGCCCCAAGGCGACACGTGCCTTCTGGAGTCGTCCCTGCGCCACATCGGTCCATCCTGACGCAACGGCCGCCCCACAGTCACGGAGCCGACTGTCAATCTCTTTATCGGAGAGCCCTTCGGCGACAAACAACTTCTCGGTAAGCGGCATACCCGAGGCGTAGACCGGACGGTGAATCAGCGAAACCGTCACTGGATCACTCGGACTTTGCGGAACAGTCCGATAGGCGTATCGCTTTCGATACTGCAGGAGATTCGCACTGGGTGGCGCCACGGCGGCAATGTCGGCGTCCCACCACTCGATCTCGAAGCGCCACGGGGAGGTAAGAACAACGGAGTGGTTGGCGTAAAGCATGTCCTCGATCGCTACGCACTCCCAAGCAAACATGGCGGGCATTGAAGGGAGATCGCAGACGAAATCCATATCGTCATCCATACCAACGGCATCAGTAAAGAAGATCTTCCACGGATTTGGACCTGGCGGCACCGATACCACTAACAGTGATTTATCAGTCATACCACTACGGTGTCAGCCGTCTATAACACTTCCCGCAGAATCCCTGTCGTTACCTCAAAGACGAATCCGCGAATACTTTCAACGCTGACTAAGAATGGACTCGAGCGCAACATGGTGACCGATTCACGCACACTCTCGTCAACGTCCGAGAAACACTTGTCCTCCCACGTCGGCCGGCGCCCTGCTGAAGCCTCGAGTTCGTTTTTAAATTCATCGTCGGTAAAGGTCTGTAGGCCGCACTCGGTGTGATGAATTACAAGAATTTCACGCGTCTGCAGTTTGTGTTGGGAGATAGCCAAGCTTCGTAACACGTCATCAGTAACCACGCCACCCGCATTACGAATTACGTGAGCTTCACCGAGACCCAATCCCAAGCACGCAAACACGTCAATTCGTGAGTCCATGCACGCCACGACCGCCAAGTGACGCTGTGGCACCAGAGGCATTGGTCCACTAAAGGTCCTCGCAAACTCTCGGTTATGTACCAAACATTCGTCAGTGACTGACATAACTATCTCTCCTCAAATCAGAAGTGTAGGAGGGCGGACGTGATTATCCGACAAGATGCGGTTCCGGACACGCTGCTCGTGGTTCACTTACGGCGTTGGCTGGTCAAGTACGGCAACAAGCTCGAGATGCTCCGTCATGGGGAACAAATCAAACGCTTGGAGTGACGACAAGGTCCATCCGCTGTCAGTCAGAACTTTGACATCCCGTGCGAGAGTGGCGGCGTCGCACGACACGTACACGACTCGTCGAGGCTGGTTACGAGCAATGGCGCTCATCACCTCGATACCGGCGCCACCACGTGGAGGGTCGAGCACCACAGTGCTCCGTGCGTCAACCACGTCGCGAACAACTCTCGGTGTCACGCGAGACTCGACCACCGTCACCTGCGGTAGATCAGCGACGTTTCTCCGTGCATCACGGCATGCCGAGATTGAAGCCTCAACGGCCACAACCTTTCCATCGACACCCACATGTCGTGCCAGGGGCACCGCAAACAACCCAACACCACTAAACAAATCGACAACTCGATCACCGCGTCGAGGTCGCGCTGCTGATATCACGGCACGCGTCAGAATTTCCGGTGCGTCGACGTGCGACTGCCAAAACGATTCAGGGCTAATCCGAAATCTTTCGCCGAGAACTTCGGCGTAGCTGCGCTGTGGTTCTTCGTCAATGAGGCCATCGAGCGTGGCCGTCACGACATCGCCGTTGTTCAATGTCACCACAGCGAAGTGGGAATCTCCGATCGAACGCAGTTCGACTTCCCTCGCGCCCGTCCAATCATGAAGAAAAGCCTCCCTGAGTTCGGGTGGCGTCAACCAACAGTCCGCGAGTGGCAAAACGGTGTCAGTTCCGTGCTGTCGTAGACCGAGTCGACCATCTGGATGAACACCGCAGCGAAGCCGCGTACGACTCCGCGAGGTGAGGGGGGCGGGCTCCACGGAAATCTCTACATCGAGCATCGCTAGTCGACTGAACTGCTCGGTAGCAACGCGGGCCTTCCACTCCAATTGGAATCGCGGAGAAACGTGTTGCAAATCACAACCTCCACACCCGTCAGGGTGGGCGTACGCGCAAGGCGGTGGTACGCGTTCATCACTCGGAGACACGACCTCGACTACGTCACCTCGGGCGAACTTGCTTTTCGACTGCGTAATACGGACGTGGACAGATTCCCCTGGCAGACCGTGCCGCACAAAACAGACTCGGCCGTCGGCTAGGTAGCCGACACATCCGCCGCGAGCAACTCGTTGTAGTTCAAGGAGTTCAACGGAATCCACTCGGTGAGCATAGGACGTGAGTTGATTTACCTCGTAAGATAATCAGTCGCACCACAGAGGTGCTCACAAAGCGAGGTGATTAATTGTCCGAACTTCAAACACCACGACGGATCGTGATGCTGGGATGTGGGTCGGTGGCGCAGTGCTTGTTACCGCTGCTCTTAAAACACTTCTCACTCGATCCCGCAACCGTCACTGTGTTGGAAAGTCGTGACAATCGTCATCGAATTGCCGAGTCCATTGCGGCGGGGGTGCAGTACACCCAAACCGAAATCACGCCCGCAAATCTCCACCAAGTTCTTGCGGCTCATCTCTCGGATGGCGACATCCTCATTGACCTCGCGTGGAATATTGACCTCACCGAACTGCTGGATTGGTGTCGTGGTCACAACGTCCGATACCTCAATACGTCGGTCGAACTCTGGGACCCTTACGACACGGCGGCCGACACGTCGCCACCGGAGAGAACGCTCTACTGGCGTCACATGAAGCTCCGACGCCAGATTGCGGCGTGGGGTGACAATGCGGGTCCGAGCGCCGTCGTTGAGCATGGCGCCAATCCCGGACTCGTCAGTCACTTCGTGAAGCAGGCACTCATGGAGATTGGCGACGCCGTTCTTCGTGATGGACACCTGCCCGAACGGCACGAAGCGATCCGCGGAGCGATGGACAGCGAGCAATTCAACGTTCTGGCGCAGCAACTCGATGTGAAGGTCATTCACGTCGCCGAGCGCGACACTCAGATTTCCCGTCAACCGAAGGAAGTCGGTGAGTTCGTCAACACGTGGTCGGTCGACGGCTTCTACGAAGAGGGTGTGGCGCCCGCCGAGATGGGTTGGGGAACACACGAGCGTCGTCTCCCCCCTCTCGCCTATCAACACGCGGGTGAAGGTCCGGGTAATCAAATCTGCTTAGCGCAAATGGCCCATAAGACCTTGGTGCGGTCGACGACCCCGTCGAGCCAGATCGTGGGAATGGTAATTCGCCACGGCGAGGCCTTCACAATCTGTGACCACTTGACGGTGTGGGATGGCCCAACTCCCGTATACCGGCCAACGGTCCATTACGCCTACTGCCCTTCAGATGCTGGTTGGGCGAGTTTCATTGAACTCGAAGGCAACCAGTACGTCTACCCCGAAAACCAACGCATCATGAACGACGACATCATCTCGGGTCGCGACGAACTGGGCGTGCTGTTGATGGGACACCCCTATAAGTCGTGGTGGACGGGGATGCAGACATCTATTGAAGAGGCTCGCGCGGTAGCGCCCCATCAGAGTGCAACGACAGTTCAAGTTGCGGCGTCCATCTTGGGTGCCGTCGACTGGCTCTTACGGTCCCCGCACGAAGGTGTTCGTGTTCCCGATGAACTGCCCTGGCGCCAAGTTCTTGACGTCGCCCTCCCCTACGTCGGTACGACATGGTCGGGACCTTTGGATTGGGATCCCGTCTCGAGCCGAGCCGACTGGTTTGATTCATGGGCTGGGCGGTATATCGATCATGACGACCCGTGGCAGTACACCAACTTTTCGATATAGGTGACCATCCAGGGCGAAAGTTCCGAGACTAGTTTTCAGGTATGAAGCGTTGGGGACTGGCATTCGCATTGACTGTTGCGGTCCTGCCGACATGGTCAGCGGTCGGCGTTGACGCTGCGGTAGCTCCCCCAGTGCAGTACTCCGTCACTCACGCGCCCACACCACCAAAGGGAGCGAATGACGAATACCGCTGTACGTGGTTTGATCCCAAGTTCGCCTCGGCCCAAGTCGTCACAAAGTCTGAATTCGCCGCCGCAACGGGAACATCTACCACGGCTCGCAAGGAACTGCACCACGCCATCGCCTACATTGCTGAGCCGTCCGTCGTAGCACAAGTGAAGGCGCTCGACCCCACGGGTAAGAAGGGTTGGTCGTGTTTCTCGTCGCCATTGGGCGCATCATCAATGGCGAGCTTGGGCGCCTTGCCCTGGCTCTACGGTTGGTCGCCAGGACACGGGGCCGATACATCACCGGAGGGGTACGGCATTCGT
>CAXBRG010000005.1:0-20930 GCA_963977995.1 uncultured bacterium
CGCCTCCGCGAATTGTTCGGCGCGCTCCGAAAGTTCCCGTGATCCACCGAAGTGTTCTGGAGGAATATCACCACTTTGAACAAGCGATTGACGAGCACCATCGGTGGAGCCCTCGTCGCGATTGGCGAAGTCAAACAGTCGACGAATGACTTGTGGGAGATCGCGCCGTTGCAACTCAAGCTCTAAGTCGTTGTACTCCTCGCTACGCAGACTGTTATGGCGGATGCCGAGCGCGGCGGAAAGGTGGGTCGCCACGGGGTCTCGTAGGAACTGAGCGAGCTCACGAACGGTGAGTTCTCGCGTCGCGGCGGTCGCAAGAGGGACTCGAATGTCTGGCGACGTGCGATGTGGCCTCGCACCGATCACAATGCGGTGATCAAGTTCGCTGTGCGACCACGAGCCCCTCACGACGCGAGCGGCTCGTAGTTGAGCAAATGTCGGCGACTCTGGGTCGAAGTTCTCCCGACTAAACCCGTGTCGGGGGTGCTCAACGACGAGCGGATCGGAACCGCCCGTTATTCCCGCGAGCGCTTGGCGATATTCAGCGAACGCGGTGCCGAACTCGACTTCGATGTTGTTGGATAAATCCCGATAGTTACGAAAGACGGTGAGACGCTCTTTTGTACTGAGGATGAGTTCACTCAGACGACTGCGGGCGTCATCGTTCGGGGAGATATCACCGATTCTCTTCTCACGACGACGCAGATCATCCGGTCCCCACTCGGGCCGTGAAAATGCTTCGTCATCGAAGCCCAGCACGTAGACGTAACGAAACGGGGTCCATCGGAGCGTGTCGGCTGACGTCACGGTGATGCCACCGGTCAAGAGGCGTGAGACGCTGCCGGACGAACTCCACGAGTCTTCGAGCACAGCAATGAAGTCGGGATAGGTAATAGCGACATCAATCGAGTCGGCGACCTGACGCAGTTCAGTGAGAGCCCGAGTGACACGACTCGCTTCGTGAAGATCGTCACCGAGGGGCTCGACGAAGGTACTGATGAACCGATCGCACCAGGTGAGCCACTCCGAGAGGAGACGTGGTTCGGAAGTGAAACGACTCGCCTCTTCGAGTGCCACAACGATCTCGGTCAGGTTGCCCAGCAGATCGATACGACCAGCGGGTACCTCCACGGGTAAAAGATGGCGCACGTCACGGAGATTGGGATTGAGTACGGCGACTCCGAGGTAAAGCCGCTCTAGGCCGGCCTGCCACGTGTTGATTCCCCCTACGGCGTCGAGTCCAAACTGGTGACGATGTTCCGCTGAGAGCCCCCAGCGAACTCCCGCGTCTCGTGACCAGGCCGCGATGATGTCGAGCTCATCACTCCCGAGTCGTCGACGGGCCGCAACCGGTGGTGCCTCGAGGAGCGACAACACCTCAGTCCGGGTGCAGCGACTGCGGACGAGTTGGAGTGCTTGTCGAATCGCACGGAGATACGCGCCTTCAGCTGAGAGGCGTGGATCACTAATGCGGTACGCCAGAGCTGGCTGTGGCGACTCCGTTGCGTCAACGCGCGATGCGCCGAAGGCGGTTCGTATCAAGGGCGCAAACAGCTCGATGTCAGAACACACCACCAATATTTCCGACTCCCTCAGCGGGTTGTCCGCGGGCGAATTTTCCAAGTCGTGTTGAATTGCGTCTCGGAGCACCTCCGCCTGACGCATCGGACCATGACACCAATGTTCCACCACGCTGGGTGGAGTGGAGTCAGGCGTCGCTACCACTTCGTCGCGGCGCAGGGTGTGCTGCAGTGCGGAGAGTAGAGAGGTTGGTGTCGCAACGTCGGTAGTTCGGGGGTCAATGTCATCGGCCCGTGCCAGTAATTCTTGAATAACCGGTGCATTGGCTAACGGCAAGCCTCCCCACATTTGCAGCAGCTCGCTACGGAAGTCGGAGCGTTCGTGTACGTCGCGCAAAACATCATCATCAAATCCGTGCACGAGGTACAAAGTGACATCGACGTGACGAGCGATGGCTTGCACTGCTTCGACGTACCGCATCCCTCCAGGGAATGCCGTCATGCCGAACACGCTGAGACGTTCTCGATTCGGCCACTCATCGCGAAGTGGAATATCGGCGTTCTCAAGTCGCGTGAGAGCCGCTGACCACCGTTCCGGCGGACTCGGAAGATTGATGTGCCGGCGAAGACCGCGCCACAGGGTGAACTGCTCCACCTCGTAGCGATCAGAGGAATCAACAATCTGGCCGGCGGCCCACGACGCGATGATGTCGGGTCGCCAAACGTGATAGCGGTCAAAGAGATCGGCGAAGTGACGCGCCCGGCCCATCAGGACGGTGCCGTCGTCCGATACGAGGGGGCGTGCGGCGGCGTCGTGCGTATTCGCGTGCGCCCACTCCATGACGTGAAATGTGAGTTCCGGTAATGCCCACGGGTCCGCGTCGCGGCCGTGCACCTCACGGAGGTGGGGAGCCACAATCCTGTGGGTGAGGGCACCGGGAAATTCGTGGTGCCAGTTGGCGACAATGCCATCACGCCGCCCAGAGTTCGTTGCACCCACTCGCTCACTGAGCTCGTGACGCAACCACTGCCGTGTACCGACCGACGGTGTGACGACCCACTCGGGCGCCAGAGCTCTCTCAAGCACTCCGCCCTTCAGTAATGGTGTTGACAAGTGCTGCGCCAGGCAATCGACGAGTTCGGCGTACGACGATCGGAGGACGACCTTTAACACGCGAGGATTTCCTGAGGGCGAATCACACTCAGTACGGTACCGAGCGGATGTAACTCGCGAGTGGGTTTGCTGTCACACCACCACGTCACAGTTGAAGCGCCTCTTGAAAGGAGCACCCGTGGAGTTCACCATGTCGGCCCAGTTAACAGTCGGATCACTACCGAACCCGGAAGAGATCGATCGCTACGTTGCCCCCATCAACGGATTTACGTACGCCGAACAAGACGATGACGGAGTGAACTGGCACATCAGTGAGTTCTTCGTCGACGATGGAGCATCGTGGAGCTGTCTGCTACCGGACATTGCCTTTGTCGAAGGCGTGCTCTTCGCCGCCTGCTACATCATGGATGACGAGGAGGCGGACGCGGCCCTCACCGCCCTGGCCGAGGTCGTGAACGGGGAGGCCGAATTCACCGAAGAATTAGGAGCGCTCGCCATTGCAACGGCTCACCGCGTGGCGAGTAAGTACCACTGGACCGTCACTCGGTGGCCCAACGCCGACTTCTTCGCTTCGTGCCACTTGGTGGACTTCCCCTCCGACACGCTCTACTTTCTTCACTCATTTAGTGACCTCGACGACGTGTGAACTACGGTGAGGCCCACGAGGTGAGCCATGCAACCATTCCGATTTGCCGTTCAAGTATCCACCGCCGAGTCAGCTACAGCGTGGCGAGATCTCGCGCGCAAAGTTGAAGATCTCGGATATTCGACGCTCTTCATACCCGATCACTTCGATAATCAGTTCGGCCCTCTCGTTGCTCTCACGGTGGCCGCCGAAGCCACCTCACGGTTGCGAGTCGGCTCGCTCGTGTTCGGCAACGACTACCGACACCCTGTTGTTCTAGCCAAGGAGATCGCCACCTTGGCACTGATGTCCGAGAACCGCGTGGAGTTCGGTCTTGGTGCCGGTTGGATGTCGAGCGACTATCGATCCTCGGGGATTCCCGAAGATCGGCCTGGCGTTCGTGTGAGTCGCATGGAAGAAGCGCTCGCTCTCTACACCGCTCTCTGGACTCACGGAACGGCGTCACTCGACGGCGAGCACTACCAAGTAGTGGACGCTGTTTCAACACCCGTGCTGTCGCAACGACCACCCATCATCATTGGGGGAGGAAGTCCTCGGGTGTTGGGCATTGCCGCGCGACACGCCGACATTGTCGGGGTGAACCCCAATTTGGCAGCGGGGTACATCGGGCGCGAAGTGATTGAGTCCACGCAGGCCGAATACTTCGATGAGAGGGTGCGCTGGGTTCGAGAGGCGGCGGGGGATCGTTTTGCGCAACTCGAGCTGCAGATTCTGACGTTCTTTGTCACGCTCACGAATGAACGTCAGAGTGCCATTGACGGTCTCGCGGGGATGATGGGGGTCACGAGTGAGCAGGTGGCGGAAACCCCGGTCGCCCTCATCGGATCCGTTGACCACATTGTGGAAACCCTACAGATGCGCCGAGAGCGATTTGGATTCAACTACGTCGTCGTCCACGAAGCCGAAATGGAAGCGTTCGCCGAGGTCGTGGCGGCACTCACTGGTCGTTAACTTCGCTCGCTTCAACAATGACCTGACTCTCGCGAGCCGCGGATCGGAAGATTCCTTGGGCCATCAGAGACGATTCGGTGCGACGACGCATCGTGTAAATCTCCGCGCGCTCTCGATGGATTCCCGGATCGTCAGGAGCCGCCCACCCCGCCATGTCCGCGAGGTGACAGGCCAACCGAAGGTCGGTGGCCGCCAACTCGCGCGCGCGGGCGATGACCACATCGGCGCCTCCGGCGAGACGAGCGATTTCCGCTCCGAGCGAAGCGTCGGGGGCGGGCTTCAGGCGTGAGGCCGTGCCATCCCACCATCCGCCGTACAGGCGCCAGATATTGCGAATCACGAACTCCGGTTCGTCGTAGTACGGGCGCAGGTAGGGCTTCGCCAAGGTCTCCTGCGGTACCGACACCGTGTGGATGATGGCATCGAGTTTTTCCCCAGCGTTCATCATCGCCACGACTTGCGCAACGACGCTTTCCAACGTCGAGGCGATGTCGTCCAGTACGCGCGCAATACGTTCCTTCCCCTCGATTGGCAGACCGTGGGCCGGCAACAAGAGCTCGGGCTCTTGGGCAATCATGCGACGAAGCGACTGCGCCCACTCCAGGGCGTACCGTTGCACCTTCTGCGGATTCCCCGCGTTGGGGTAGTTCCAGATGATGAAGTCACCCGTAAAGATCCACTTTTTCTCTGGCACGAACGCCCACAGGTGATCGTCCGTCTCCCCCCGGCCGTGATGAAACTCCACAGTGGTATCCCCGAGTGTCATCGACGCAAAACTGTCCACCACGGTGGTGGGTCGCAGGGTCGACGACGGCAAGAATCGCTTGCCACCGCCGACTTCGAGTCCCATCTCCGATGGAATCCCACCGAACTGACGCTGGTTAATAGCGAGGTTCCAGTTGTTGGTGTAGTCGTAGCGATCGAGGCGACGCGCCACGTTGAGGTGACCGATGACTGACGGCATCGCGTCACCCCGGCGCTCGGCGTCGTGAGCAAAGGCAAAGCTGCCCCCCACGTGGTCCGCGTGTCCGTGGGTGTAGAACAGATGCGATACGGGCTGGTTGCTCCACTGACGTAGTGACGCCACCACCCACTCCCCACTGCCGACCCCCGAGGCATCGGCGACAAAGAGGCCGTCACCGGTATCCCACACGACTGAGTGGGAGAAACTCTCGATGATGGCGAGACCGTCGCTCAGTTCACTGAGCTCGTTGGTTACTCGATTAACCGGTTCGTCGACAACGCCCGAATCAATCACTCGGGTGCTCAGTTCTAGTGGGTGCATGGTGTAAGAGTAGGTCGCCAGCGAGACGGGCCTCGGCGGGGAGTAGTTTCCAACCGTCAGGGCGACGCAACCGGCACGACGAAGTGGGGACAAGGTGAGAGACAATCGAATAACAGCACTCTTGGGATGTCGCTACCCCATCGTGCAGGCCCCGATGGGTTGGATTGCCCGCAGCGCGCTGGCTTCGGCGGTCAGCAATGCCGGAGGAATGGGCATCATCGAAACGTCGTCGGGGGAACTGGACAACGTGAAGTTGGAAATCCAAAGAATGCGGGAACTGACCGATCAACCGTTCGGGGTCAATATCGCTCAAGCATTTGTCCGCGACCCCAACATTGTCGACTTTGTCATCGACAACGGTGTCTCGTTCGTGACGACGTCAGCGGGTGATCCCACGAAGTACACCGCCGCACTGAAGTCGGCCGGGCTCACGGTCTTTCACGTCGTACCCACGCTCGCGGCGGCGCTCAAGGCCGTCGACGCCGGGGTGGATGGCCTGGTGGTCGAAGGTGGGGAGGGTGGTGGATTTAAAAATCCCCGCGACGTGTCACTGATGGTCTTGTTGCCACTGATTGCCTCCAAGGTCGACGTGCCGCTCATTGCGGCGGGCGGAATTACGGATGGACCGTCGATGGCGGCGGCATTCGCCCTCGGTGCCGAGGGGGTGCAGATGGGAACGCGCATGGTGGCCGCTTTGGAATCGCCCGTTCACGACAATTGGAAGTCGGCCATTGTGAATGCGGCTGAAACGGACACCGTGTTTCTGAACCGCTTTTCACGGCCGGCGTTGCGGGCCCTCCGCACCGAACGAACGACTCGTCTCGAACGAGAAGACTCGGTCTCGATGGCCGAATTCGCCCACGTCACCGACCTTTATTTTGGGGGTGACCTCGAAGCGTCTATCGCCCTCGGCGGTCAAGTCATGGGCCGAATCGAATCGGTGATGTCGGTCCGGGAGATCATTGAGTCGACGATGGCCCAATTCGAGGCGACGCTAGAACGCCTACATCCGCGTAATTCCGGCGAGTCATAACTTCCCACGGGCAACCCTTCTCGTCCTACTATCAACGTGAGGTACTTGAGGGGGTTGCCATGCGCCGTTTTGTTTCCATTGCCACGCTGTTAGCGAGTGTTGCGCTTCCGCTGGGCGCGACCGCCCACGCGGCTACGACCACGCAAACTATCCAAGGCAAAGTGATTGCCGCTCCAGGCCAGAGCCCCCAGAACTTTCGTATCGCCCTTGTCGCGGCACGTGGTTCGAGCAAACTCCAGAAGCTGACCGCAGCGGGGACGTTTTCTTTTACCGTACCGAAGGCAGTCGTCTATGGTTCGACGCTGCAACTTGTTCGACCGGACGGTCGCTACGCCGGTCCGGTAACTCTCGCGAAGGACAGTCTGTTGTCCGCAGCAGCGCCCGCCGTGAAGGCGGCCAAGCTCGCTGTCGCGGCGCACACCCAACTGTCAGGTGTCGGGGTCAATCTTTCGGGCATCAAACTGATCTACGTCGGTGGACAGGCGATCGGCGGCGTCGTGACGTCAGTGACAGGCATCGGGCTGCCCGCCTCCAAAACAACGTGGTACCGCAAGGCGGCGGTGCGAGCGTTTGACGCTACGTCTCCCCTCGCAGGATCGCTACCGAGCGCCGGCACCATGGGGCTGAAGCGTCCCACGCCATTCACCACTGCGGAAGCTCGACTCTTCACCGGCGCGCCGAGTGCGTTATCCCCCCGTGCCGGATCGGACGTCACCGTGACAGGTCCTGGTGGTGACCAAGATGCTGACGGTATCCCCAACTCTTTTGATGTTGACGACAACGGCAACCGTTCACTCGACGCCGTTGATCCCAATTCGTCGGTCACTGCCGCGGCGAATCCCTGGAGCGACATACGCTTCGACTTCACGGGTGGTGGAGCCGCATTCAATGCCGGTCTCGCGTCACCACCATCGCTCACCGACGTGGCGACGGCGATCGGAAGTGACCAAGGACACTACGGACTGTGGTTCTTTCTTTCGGAAGAGACGCTGAAGGCTGCGGCCGGTACATCAACGGCGCTGGACTGGGTGCGGGTGGACTGTGGCACACTCCAGTACTGCGGTCAAAACGCGGACGGCACCAACGTGTCCTATAGCTCCTCATTCGGTGTGATCGGTGAGGCGCAAAGTGCCTTTACGTCCGCCTTCGGTAACGGGCAGGTTCTATGGTCCGCCGTCGACGGGGCCGCCTTTAACTGTCCGTCCGGTACGACCGATGGCAAATTCACGCGAGCGGATGCCAACCTCAATGGCACCGCCCCCTTGAACGGAATGGTCTTGACCTGTCGTAATAACGGTCCGGGACGAACCGAGCGGGTCTGGAACGCAATGATCAAACCACAGACCGGGTCGGCGACTCTCTCGACCTACACACCGGGCGATGTGTTCACCATCCAGTACAAGGTGCACGGTGACGCCGTCTTGCACACCTACACCATGACCCTCGCTCCGTACTTCTTGACGGTTCCGGGTCTCGTGCGACTCAACGGTTCGACGTCGCTGCCCACGACGAACGGCGACACCATCGTCCCCGATGGCGACGGCAATCTTTCTATGGTGTTCCACCGCCCTCAGCGCGCAGCACTGGCGGGCGAAATGAACTACAGCGGCTCGGCGGCAACGTTCATGGACATCGGTGGCCTGCACTACGGATTTATCATCGGCGCCGAGAATACGGAGTTCGGTTGTGGACCAACCTCTTACTCCGGACTGCAGGGCCTGTCCAAAGACTCCATCACGTCGGACGGGCAGAATCTCTGGCCGACCTCTGACAATCTCAAGACGGATCGCCAAGTCGACGCCCCTGGCACGAGCGATGCTCCCGACACGCTGACCCTCAAGGTTGACTTTGCCGGTTGCTTGGCGGCCATGAAGGTGAAGTTTGGTCACTCTATTGACATGACCAATGCCTACGTCACGCTGACGGCGGCCGGCGAGTTCCTCACCGGTGGTGCCAATCGTTCCACGTTGATGTTCCGTCTCGGCACGTTGAGTGGATCGCAGTACTCGAGCAATATTCACTACTAGTTCTACGAGCGACCGACACCGAGTGGTGAAGGTCGCTCGTAGGGTGGGTAAGTGGAGGGATTAGTCGCGCTCGTTGGTTCGGGGGAATACCTGCCAACCATGCGCCCCCTCGAGCAGCAACTTCTCGAAAATAGACCTCCGCGGTTTGTGCAGATCGCGACCGCGGCCGTGCCGGACGGTGAAGAACGTCTTGCGTACTGGCACGAACTCGGACGAACGCAAGCGGAGGCGCTCGGCGTCACGTGTGTGATAGCCACCGTAACGAATCGCGACGAGGCGAACGACCCACAATTCGCCGATCTCGTTCAGGGAGCTGGTCTCATCTATCTGTCCGGTGGACACCCCGGATTTCTCGCCGATGTTCTGCGCGACACCCTGCTCTGGCGCAACATCGTCGCCGAATGGCGTGGTGGGGCATCCCTCGCGGGTTGTAGCGCCGGCGCCATGGCCCTGTGTTCGTGGGTACCTTCGTTACGTCACCCCTTTGACAGTGGGGTCCGGGGTCTCGGACTCTTTCCCACGCTTCGCGTCATTCCCCACTTCGACGCCTTCTACCAGCGAGTGCCGTCCATCGTCGATCGATTTATCCACGGCAAAGACGAGAGTGTGTCGCTCATCGGGATTGATGAGGAGACCGCGATCGTTGGTGGACCTCAAACCTGGAGAGTTGAGGGACGCGGTTCGGCCTGGCGGCTGGACGGTGATCGCGTGGAATTTCCCACCGGCACCACCCTGTCGCTCTGACGTCGAAGCGGCTAAATCTCTAGAGACCGAACTGTTCCTTGAGTGACGCTGGAACAAAGTTGTTCTCTTCCGTTGCGTCGGCTTCCACGAGACGAACCATTTCATCAACGACTTCCTGAGGGTCCATCTGACCTTCGGTAATCATCTGGCGCATCATCTGAAACAGATCCGTCGAACCGGCACTCACGGCACCATCGCCGAACCACTCCCACATGGAGTCGGCCATTCGATCGTTAAATCCCGTGAGGTAGGGGCCTGGGTTCAACAGGCAGACATCAATGCCGAGACCGAATAGCTCACCTCGCAGTGTTTTGCCCATCCCCTCGAGAGCAAACTTGCTCATGGTGTAGGGGCCAAAACCTGGCCCCGCGAGATGGCCCGCAATGGAACTGACAATGATGACGCGACCAGATCCTCGCTGAACCATCTGCGGCAGAACGGCCTGCGTCACGCGCAACGTGCCAAAGACGTTGACGTCAAAGACCTTGCGAACGACGGCTTCGGGAACATCGGCGAGGGGACCAGTCTGACCAAACCCCGCATTATTCACGAGAACGTCAATGTCCATCGAGCGCAACTGTTCAACGTCGGACGTCGTGATGTCTATTTTCTCCACGCAGAGAGTCGGAGCTTCTTTTCGAAGGGCGTCCGCTTGTGCTTCCGTCTCGGTGGTGGCAATCACGGAGTGCCCCCGAGCGGCTAAGGCGATACTCGCACCCTTGCCGAAGCCCGACCCCGCACCAGTAATAAGGACTTTTTTCATGACGCCATCAGTCCAGCCGCGACACACGCGACCGAGAGGCCAAAGAGGACAATCGCGGGGAGTGTCTGAGCGAGGGAGTCATTGGCCTTCTTATGTGTCCTCATGGCCAAGAAGAAGTACGCAACGAAACCGGCGCTCGCGAGCAGGCCGATCTTGCTCGCCACCATGCCAATAAAAAGTCCCCAAGCCCCGACGAGTTTGATGAGACCCAGCACGCGTTCAAATCCTGGCTGGTAGCCCCACCGAGCAATGTCGGCTTTGAGCGCCGCCGGACCAACGAAGTCGTAAATCGCCGACAGCGAGACAATGATGCCGAGGATGAGAAAGAAAACAACGTGAGCTTCACCGTTCATACGACCACCCTACGAGTTTTTTAACCATGCCACGGGAATCTCACGGATCGACGACTGAAGAATTTCCTGGTGTGGCACGCGACCACCACTCGGGACGACTCGAGCCCGAGGCGGGGGGAGCCGGCCCCGGGCTCGAGAAGATCTACGACGCGGGGTGTCCCGAACTCCTTTGCGAGCGTGGAGTCAGGGTCAGTTGACGTCTCTCCCACTGATACGCCTCGCGGACAATGAATCCCGCAAGTCCAAAGAACACAGCGGGAAGGAGGAGTACGAACACTGCGTCCATGAGCAATCCTTTCGATTACTTCCCACGCTACGGAGATGATCTCAACGGGCGATGAGAGAGAGCGAAGAAAAGTGTAAGAAGATTGCCTAGAGACTCAGCAGCACGACGCCGACTACTACGAGCACGGCTGGGGGAAGCAGTCGACGCACCGTGCCCTCTCGAAACAAAACAACGCCGAATACGGCGGCCCAGAACACGCCTGTTTCTCGCAGCGCGCTCACGGTTCCGAGGGTCGTGCGGGTCTGGGCCCACAGCACGGTGAAGTATCCGAGCATGGAGATCACCCCACCGGCGGCACCGACCGCCATCCGCACTCTCGTCGGTCGCCACGACCATCCCCGTCGCACGCTGACCGCCATGGTCCACATCAACGACTGGAGGAAGAAGAGGGTGACGGCGTACCGTAATGACGAGCCGGCCGTGCGGACACCACACCCATCGATCACCGTATAGATGGCGATCGCCACTCCGGTGGCAATAGCCCACCAAATCCCCCGGGACGAAACGTGCGAATGAGATGGTCGACGACTCAACAAGACGACTCCCGTGGTGACAACCAGGACGCCGGTGATGTTACGAGCACCCACGGTCTCATTCGCAAAGATCACCCCACCACAAGAAACCAGGAGTGGCGCAATACCGCGAGCGATGGGATACGACTGTGAAAAATCGGCGTGTCGATACGCCGCCATCAGAACCAACTCGTAGATCTGATGCACAACAACCGCCACGGCCAGATACACGTAGGCCGAACGGTTGGGGAAGCCAACGAACGGCAGTAGCACGCCACAGACGGCCACTACGCCGAGATTCAACAGGGCAAAACTGTCACGCACATCTCCCAGACCCTTGGCGATGGCGTTCCAGAGGGCGTGCAAGACCCCAGCACCGAGAACGGCCACGACAACTACAAAACTGGGTGTGGATGAGAGTGTGAGAATCGAGATACGCCATTTTGTTCTCTCGCGGCCGGGAAACTAGGTTTCCTTCCGTGACACCGTGCCTCCCGATGACGGGTAGTTCTCCCACGGAGTGGTACGTGGGCGGTTTGGCGATTGTCGTCGGCCTGATCCTGCTGCGTTACGCCCGCAACATGGTGGTGTCGGTGGTGGTGGTCATCGGGCTGGGGATCACCCTCAACGGGAGCAACTTTGCGACGCCGGCTGTCGCCGCGTGCTCTCCCGACGAGTCCTCACTTCTGCAAGGCGACCTGCGCGTTGAAGGCGGTTCGTTGACGTCGGCCGAACTCCCGGTATTGACGGTGACGAACGGTACAACCACACTGACGGCCCGCTGGGGTACGCCCACGACCGATGGGGTCGATACGGTCGTCTCATTTGCCGTTACGGACATTGCCCCGGGCGACTGGAGTTTGGAAATAACGGAGAGTGAGTCGACGTCATTCAATCTCAGCGGCGCATCGTGGCCACTGGTCGTGAATTCGTCCCGGCTCCTCACCGGCGGCCCCTTCAACGCCACTACTGCGTCGCCGCAGCACATTTCTGTCAGCGGGGTGCGCATCACAATCACTGTGAGTCGTAGCTAGACGTCGAATCGAGAAACGTTCCACCAGATCACATTGTCACTCATTCTGATGTGACCTATGCCAAAGGCATCATTCAAGCGCGCGACAACCAGATTGGGATCGTGTCCGGAGTACTCCAAAACGATTGTGTGGACATGGTTGACGCGGACAAAGGTTCGTAGCGCGAGCGTCATCTCCGAACCACGCGGGAGAACTGGTCCCACGCGAACGTTGTACAGACTCAAGAGATCGGGACTGAGATATCCCCGAGCAAAGAGATCGAAGACGGCACGAGGTTCTCGAGGCTGAACCGACTGTCCCGACCCGTCGGCACCGGGAACGGTGACTTGCCCGCCCACGAGGCGATACCTCATCCCGGCCACCGCTTGATCCAACATCGGGACGTTGACGATGTTCTGCGGGTACGGGTACGTCAAGACCACGGATCCATTTGGAACAACACCCCGACCCTCAGGTGAATCAAACCACTTTTTCAACGTCACGTTGGTGGTCGCGAAAGCCTGGTGGGGAATGTACGCCACCGCGAGAAGAAGTCCGATCCCTACGGCAACAGGCCGCAGTGGTGGACGGCGACGCCATAGGTCGTCAGCGGCAAATCCGATGACGAGCGTCATCGCAATCGACGAGATGATTTGAAAATTCAAAGGGTGAGCCGAGCTAAAGCCCGGCAGGTACTGCAGTACCGCGTACGGTCCGGGGATTGACAGGCCACCCTTCGTCCACGCAACCTCTGGTCCTAACGACAGCAGCATCGCCACCGCCGCCGCCCACGTCATACAGCACACTTCACGTCGTCCCCGTTGAGACCACGCCGCCGCAATGAAGACGGCAAAAAACAGGACACCGACATAGCTCGCATTCACGAAATCTCCGGAGAGAAATCCCGTCGGGTGCCGAGCCCCGGCGAAGGGTTGCCACCACAACCATGGCCCGGGTGCAATGAAGTCGTGGAGTCGAGTGGAGTACCCCATCAACCAATCGTGCGGAGGTCCGCTCAACGCCTGCGGACCGAACCGGAATTCGTAGAGAGGAACTGCTAGCAACACGGCAGTTGCACCACACCAGAGCAGTAGTGAGCGACTCCTCTCCCGGAACAACGGAGTACGGCGCAGGGTTCGGAGACGAATGACGACGTAGATGGCGATGGGAATCGCCATGATAAAGAGTCGTTCCAACGAGACGAGAGCGCTCCACACCACCCAAAACGTCGCGTGGGTGATACCGCTCCATCGCGATCTCTTTCCTTCCACCAGCTGCCACACTGCGTCCAGGAGCCACGGCGCTCCTAGGGCAAAAATGAGGAACGGTTGACCCTGTCCGTGGATCAGACGCACTGGGGCGAAGCCGATGACGGTACCCACAAATATCGCGGCGCCCAGACTGAGCCCCCACCGTCGAGCGACGAAGGCGTAGCTCCACGCCGTTGCGGTAAAACCGAGGATGAAAACAAGGTTGAGAGACACAATCGGCCCAAAGTGCAATGTGATGGGAGCGAACAGCGCACCGACCGCGATGGTCGAAGTGTTCGCCAACATGTTGGCCCCATCTGGCACATTGATGAGGTGTGAGACAAAGGGATTCGAGAGGGTGGCGATGGCGTGTGCCGTGTGGGCGAGAAACCACGCCGCTTGATTGGGGTCACCATTTCCGAAACCGACCATCGTGGTTGCAAAGTCCGGAAGAAGGTGCTGATAGAGAGCCAGCGAGACTCCGAGATACGCGAGGGCGACAGCGACCCAGACCCTTTTCTCCCCGCGTGACATCACCTACGAAAGTAGCCAGTATTCGTGGAAATGTCCGTTCGCCCTCACCAAATTTGGCTCGAGCGGACTCGTGTAGACTTCCTACTTACGTCACAGCGCTCTAGCGATGTGACACACCAGGACCTGTGGTGCAGCTCGGAGTGCACGCCGCCCTGTCAAGGCGGAGGTCGCGGGTTCAAATCCCGTCAGGTCCGCTCGGTGTCCCTCGGGACAACGAACCTGGTCGAGTAGCTCAGTTGGTAGAGCACACGCCTGAAAAGCGTGGGGTCACCGGATCGACGCCGGTCTCGACCACCAGGGGCTCGGTCACCACCGAGCCCCTTTTTCTCGTGGTGTCGTAGTGTCGAACCATGTCCGACCTGCCCCGTGTCACGCCCCGCACCGTCGCGCAACCCGACGGGGTTGCGTGGCCAACCGGTGGATGGACGACAGAACCGTCGAGGCTTAACCCGGCAGTACGCGCACTGGCCGATCGGGCCTTTGACGACCCCCGCATTGCGGAGACTCGCACGGTGCTCATTGTTCAACACGGCGCGATCGTCTACGAGCGATACCAGGGTTCACTGCCGTCGTTCACTGGTGACGGTGGCGTCATTACTGCTGACACGACGCAAATTTCGTGGTCGATGGCCAAGTCGATGACTCACTTTCTCACCGGAGTGCTGATCGATCAGGGCGCCCTCTCACTCGACGAGCCGGTTCGACTATCTGAGTGGGCTCGCGATGAGCGGCGCAACATCACGCTGCGTCATCTCTTATCCATGCGAGACGGACTGGATTTCGTCGAGGACTACCTCCCCGAACATCCCAGTGATGTCATCGCCATGCTCTTTGGAGACGGCAAAGACGATGTCGCGGGCTACACCATTGCGCGGCCCCTCGCCCATCCTCCGGGCAGTGTGTGGAACTACTCGAGTGGCACCACCAACATCATCTGTCGCCTTCTCGCCGACGTGGTCGGTCGAGGGCCGGCCTTTCACGAATTCATGAACCGTGAACTATTCGACCCGCTAGGGATGCGTAGTGCGATCCCGAAGTTCGACGCTCGTGGAACCTTTATCGGCTCGAGCTACGTCTACGCCACCGCCCGCGACTTCGCCAAGTTCGGATATCTCTATCTACGTGGCGGTGAGTGGGACGGGCGACAGCTCGTGTCGCGCGAATGGTGCGAGTCTGCACAGATTCCCCTCAGTCGTGACGAGGAGTCCGGTACGTTCTACTCCCTCCAGTGGTGGGTTACCGGTGACGCCTTCGGCTCATACTGGGCGAACGGCTACGAGGGACAGTCCATCACTGTCGTTCCGAGTCTCGACGCCGTGATCGTGCGACTTGGTGCTACCGATGCGGACCGGTATCCCGCCCTGAGGGCGTGGCGTCACGATCTTCTCTCGGCTCTCCACCAGAGCGCCTAAGCAGTTCGCGAGGCCGCGTTCGCCAACCGATCACCATGATTGCCAACGTCGTGAAGAGAAGGGCGTTACGCGAAAAGAACAGAAGAACGGTGATGGCATCAAACCCGACGTACGAAAAGTTCTCGTCGCGCGCCATACCCCACGGAACGAACAGTGCCACGAGCGCCGTGATGGCCGCGAGGCCTAACGGCCGGCGCCACCCCACTTCGTAGGCCACGAGAGGGAGAAGAACGGCCCAGGCGAAGTAGTGATCCCAG
Organism: uncultured bacterium; assembly: GCA_963977995.1. Classification (GTDB taxonomy): domain Bacteria; phylum Actinomycetota; class Acidimicrobiia; order Acidimicrobiales; family RAAP-2; genus RAAP-2. Next base: position 15,701 of record CAXBRG010000005.1, read on the forward strand.
ACCACGGGGGCTGCCAAGGTGGAGCCCATCAGACCCACCACGAATGCCGAGAGTTCGTAGCCCCGCCGGTACAGGCGCACTGCCACCACCATGCCGAGAATGGCCACGGCCACCACGGCCATCATGCCGAGGGTGCTGCCAAGAGCGCCACCGTGAAATGGTGGGCGATAGAAGAACGAGTACGGGCTGGCCGAGGACGACCGCCAATGGATGTTGTTATGGAAGTGACTGATTTCTTTTCCGGATGTCAGACGTTCCAAGAAAAATCGATACGAGTGCTGAGGCCACAGTGCCCACGCCAACACGGTGGTCGCCGCTCCCGAACCGAGCGCGGTGAGGGCTGGTCGCCACTCACGTCGCACCACCCAAAAACCGATAAAGAAGGCGGGGTAAATCTTGAAGGCCGCCGCAATGCCCGTCAGTATTCCCTTTCGCTTGCCTCGTAGAACGAGAGCGTCGAGACCCACCATGAGGGCGAGTATCGAGGCCGTCTGACCCTGCGACAAGAGAATGGACATCGTGGGCAATACCATCACGGCGGCGGTTGCCGCGACGAGGCTGATACCCACCATGCGGAACGAAACGCTCCGGCGCAGCCACGACCAGCCGATCACGATCAAGCCACCGTACGAGGCGATGGACACGACGTTCCACAGATAGATCGCCAACATCTTCGGTGCCCACGTCAAGGGGAAGAAGAGAAAGAGCGCGGCGGGCGGATAGGTGAAGTACTGCTTATGGGGGTAGAAGGTGTAGAGCACGCGACCGTCACGCACGTTCCACACATCACTAATTCGCGATTTAATATCGCAAAACTGACAGGCGTAGTGACCGGTGAAGAACCAGTTGCCACGGGGAATCTGATACACCGCCAGTCCGGCCATCGCCAGAACCGCGACCACGCCCGCCACGAACCACCACCGACCGGTGCGCTCGTTCTCCTCCGTGAGGAACTTAGGCACCTTCATAGGCAAATCCCAGATCGGGTGCGGAGAAGAGTGCCGTAAAGGGAATGTTTTCCTTGGCAGCCATGGCGGCGGCCGTTCCACCGCGGTCGACGACGGCGATGAGCTGCACCACGTCGCACCCCAACTCGCGCACCGCACGGGCCGCTTCGAGCAAGCTGGTTCCTCGCGTCACCGTGTCTTCCGTAATAACCACAACATCGGATGGCCGTAGGTGACCAGCAATCCTGCCACCCGCGCCGTGATCCTTTGCTTCCTTTCGCACCGAGAAGGCGGAGAGCGGGCGACCACGAACTCCCGCGACACCGGCGGTAATAAAGGAGACGCCATCGGCACCCATCGTGAGACCACCGATAGCGGTTGCCCGTGCATCCATCACTTCGAGCACGAGTTCCGCCACATCCACCATGGCGTCTGGTGCACAGATGGTCTGTTTCGAGTCGATAAACCAGTGGGACTGACGACCACTCTTCAGCGTGAAAGTACCCGTCTTCACCGAGTGGCGAAGAAGATGCTGACGGACCCGTTCTCGAGCGTCACTCATCGAATCTCTACCCTTCCGTTTCCTTGACGTACTTCGCCAACGCGATGGGCAGAAATCCCGTGTTCATGCGCAATGGCGATCGCATCATCGACCCGGGTCGAGTCCAGCGCCACCACCATGCCGAGTCCACAGTTAAAAACCCGCAGCATCTCGTCGGTCGCCACCGATCCACGTCGCTGTATTTCAAAAAAGATCTCCGGAGTCTCGAAAGTCGTCATATCGATCACCGCGTCGCAATTCGGGGGCAACATGCGTGGCACGTTGCCGATAATCCCCCCACCGGTGATGTGCGCCACACCGTGGACCGACTCGCCCAGCGCGGCCTTCATCGCGACCACGGCCGGCGCGTACACCACCGAAGGACGAAGAAGTTCGTCGGCGAGGCTGGTGGCCGATCCCGTCCAGGCGGGCTCATCGAGTGATCGACCACTCAGCAAGACGGAGCGCGCCAACGTATAACCGTTCGATCGAATACCCGGCGAGTGAAAACCCACTAGGGCGTCACCGGACCGGACGCGATGCGCCCCCAATTGCGTACCGTCCTCAAGGACGCCGACCGCGAAACCGGCGACATCAATGTCGTCGGGCCCCATAATTCCGCCGTGCTCCGCCGTCTCGCCGCCGAGCAGGGCCGTATTGGCCCGACGACAGGCCGCCGCGATGGAGGACACAATCGTCGCAATGCGCGCAGGGACGACTTTCCCCACGGTGATGATGTCGAGCAAGAAGAGTGGTTCGGCCCCGACACACACGAGGTCATCTACCAACATCGCGACGAGATCGTCGCCGACCCCATCGAATCGCTGCGTTAACTGTGCAATGTGAAGTTTCGTGCCAACTCCGTCAGCACTCGAGACCAAGACGGGGTGCGACAGACCGAGTGCACCAAGATTGAAGAGTCCGCCAAAATCGCCAATGGAGCCCATGACTCCCTGTCGATGGGTCGAACGAACGACCTCTTTTATTTCCTCGACGGCTTCATCGCCCGCATCGATATCAACGCCCGCGGCGGCGTACGTCGCACCACCCGACGCAATATCGAGCAGTCTGCTCACGTAGAACTTCTTACGCGACTGAATTCAATGGGGACGGGAGCGGGATAGTTGCCGGTGAGGCAGGCGTCGCAACACTCCGTGCTCAAACCGATGGCCGACCGCAGATTCTCCATCGAAATAAAGGCCAGTGAATCCGCGCCAATAAAGGCCCGCATCTCTTCGACGGAGTGCCGCGAGGCCAAGAGTTCTTCTCTCGTCGGCGTGTCGATGCCATAAAAGCAGGGCCAGGCGAACGGTGGCGACGAAATCCGGAGGTGGACTTCCTTGGCTCCAGCATCGCGCAGCATCGCGACCAGTGCTTGAGTGGTGGTACCCCGCACAATCGAATCGTCCACCACGATGAGGCGGCGACCCTCGATATTTTCCCGCAGCGGGTTGAGCTTGCGCCGGACGCCCTTCGATCGACTGATCTGATCAGGCGCGATGAATGTTCTGCCGATGTAGCGGTTCTTCACGAGACCGAAGCCAAAGGGAATTCCGGACGCCGCCGCAAATCCTTCGGCGGCAGGAACCCCCGAGTCAGGAACGCCCATCACGAGGTCGGCGTCGACGAAACTCTGTCTCGCGAGTGCTTCACCCATCCGGTGGCGGGCCGAATGCACTTGGTGTCCCATCAAGTAGGCGTCGGGCCGAGCAAAGTAGACGAATTCAAAAATGCAGAGCTTCTCTTCACTGCTACGCGGTTCCAAGAGCTGAACACTGGTGACCACATTGTCAAGAATGGTGATCAGTTCCCCCGGTCGTACTTCGCGAACAAAGGACGCCCCGATGACTTCCAGGGCCGGGGACTCCGACGCCAGAACCCAACCTTCGGGAGCGTCTTCTGTGCCGAGGCGACCGAGACACAATGGCCGAAATCCAAAAGGATCGCGAATGCCGTGCAAGACGCCGTCGCCCAAAATCACGAGTGAATACGCACCCTCAACGTCAACGAGAACCTCGGCGAGCGCCTCGGTGAGAGTCCGTCCTTCTTCACAGCGAAACGCGATGAGTTGCGCCAGAACATCGGAGTCGGAGATCAACATGCCCGGCAAAACTCCGGCACGAGCAGCGAGCTGCTCGGTATTGGTCAAGTTCCCGTTGTGACCGAGGGCAAATCCCACGCGTCCAGCGGAACGGTACACCGGCTGCGCGGCCGTCCAGTTGGCACTACCCGAAGTTGAATACCGCGTGTGTCCGATAGCGAGATCACCACGTAGGGAATGCAGCGACTGTTCATTAAAAACTGACGCAACTAATCCGTTGTCTTTAAAGACCGTGATGCCTTCGTGATCCCACGTCGCCATCCCGGCTGACTCTTGGCCGCGATGTTGCAACGCCACTAAAGCGTCGTAGACGAGGTGCGACACGGCGCGACCGGGGGCCATGATGCCAACGACGCCGCACGCTTCTTTCATGCACCACTCACGCTACGGGTAGTTAGCGTGCTCCTCACCACTAGGTAGTTTCGCACAACTCGGCCGTGTGAGAGGTGGTCGGTACGCTGTAATTAGATGATTGACCTCCACATGCACTCCAATTTCTCCGATGGTTCCGACGACCCCGAAGTTCTCGCGGCGTCGGCCCGAAAAGCCGGTCTTTCCACCATTGCGCTGACCGACCACGACACCACGGACAGCCACGAGCGGATGGCCGCGGCGTGCGCCGCGGAGGGCATTGAGCTCATCCCCGGGGTGGAGGTCTCCTTAACCGATCCAATGGCCACCAAGGTTCGCGAGGACGGCACCATCGAGACCAGCGTGAGCGTCCACGTTCTCGCCTACTTCGTGCCCCTCGACCCCGCTCATCCGTTTCAACAGAAGTTGGTCCAACTCCGTAATGACCGCCGGAAGAGGAATATCGGCCTCATCTCTTTGCTCCACGATCACGGTTTCACCCGACTGGACTACGACGAAATCCTCCAGCGAGCGAAGTCGGAATACTCCGTGGGGCGGCCCCACTTCGCCCAAGCCATGTTTGACCACCACCCCGAAATCGTGGGCGAACAGTCGGCAGAGAACTGGCAAAAGCTTTTCAACGAGTGGCTCGGACAAGGCGGCAAGGCCTACCTCCGCAAAACCGAACTCACCATCTCGTCATTTGTTGAAGCGGGACGAGGTTCCGGTGTGGTGTTTTCAATCGCCCATCCCACCTTGAACTACTTCGGAAACTCCGTGTCCGATGCTGAAATCGCCGAACGTTTTCCCGCCATCTTGTCGTCATTGAAGGCCCAGGGCGTGCGAGGCGTCGAGTGCTACTACGGGTCGTGGCCAGAACGGCGTCGTCAGCTTCTCCTCTCTCTCGCACGGAACGAAGGAATGATTCCGACGGGTGGTTCCGACTACCACGGCACAGTAAAGAGGAATGTCCAGATCGGTCGCGGATTAGAAGGTGACCTCCACGTGCCCGATCAGGTTCTCGACGAACTTCGCGCGGCGAGCGCTGAAAACTATTTCGCAGCCTGAAGTGAATTCTCTAATGCCGAACTTCGGCGCTGGACGACATCGGTAACGTCAACCGCCAGAGCTGTTCCCACGGACACTCGAGAACCACCCGCCTGACCGAGGATAAGTATGGGCACGCCGGCACGATCTGCTCGTTGTTGCAGAGCGGCGATATCGCGGGTGGCGAGAACAAAACGCCCCGGAGTTTCCGTAAGGAGATCGGCCGCCGACAGCGCGACATTG
>CAXBRG010000006.1:0-20249 GCA_963977995.1 uncultured bacterium
GACCGCACTGGCGATCATCCACGGGCGGCTGTTCGGACCCGAGGAGTTCCCCCGTCCCCTCGCGGACATTGTCACCTCGACGTGGGCGATGTCCGCGGACGGCGGCGTCGAGCCGGTCCTTGTCCAATGACACGTGATCTTGATTGCCAGATGTCGGAGCGGCTGCTCCGCGTTGCACCATCGTCATACAGTCCTCCCTGTTCCTATGAGAGGCTACCTACGTGAATGACACCGGCGGCGCCCCACCAAAAGGGTGGTATCCCGACCCGGCGGGCGGTCCGCAGTGGCGATTTTGGACGGGCGCTACGTGGACGGCAAATACGGCACCGTGGCCGTCACGCCCGTCTGGTGCCGACATCGTGGCCCTCGGTCGACAGGCTCGACTCACACGCCGTGTCTTTGCACCCGCGGCAGTCATCTTCACCGTGGCGCTGATGGACGTCATGATTCATAGTGGTGTGAGTTCGGCGACGACGACGGGTGAGTACGTGCTCTTGCTCTACCCCTTAGTCCATGTCGCTACCGTCCGTGCCCTCGCGACGACCTCGCGTCTCTACGGGTTCCGACATCGTCGCGTCGTCCCGTGGATCCCCTTCGTTGGTCCCCTGCTCTGGTGGGCCGCCATCGCTCGAGTGGGCCGGGTTCCCGTGTGGGCGCGCTGGGCCCCCCTCTGGCTCATTCTCTCCGTCTCCGCCACCGTTGTGACCGACCTGTACCTCCGGCTGGTGTTTGCGGGGACGTGGATAGCGGGTTGTCTTGGAGTGTGGGTTGTCACCAAGGGTTTTGAGTCGGCCGTCCGTACCGACACGTTGCCCCCTCTCGCTCCCTAGGCTCGTCACTGTTCTGGACCACACCGCGGTCCATCGACGAAGGAGACATCCATGGCAAACGAAGAGTGGGGCCCGCTCGCCGGACTCATTGGTACCTGGGAGAGCGACTACGCCGGAATGGACGTGTCGTACCACAACGAAGACGGCAAGGTCGGCGACACCCCCTACCGCGAAAAGACGATCTTTAAGCCGTTCGGTCCCGTGGACAACGGCGAGCAGCAGCTCTACGGTCTGGACTACCGCATGGCGGCGTGGCGACAGGGTGAAGAGAATCCTTTCCACACCGAGGTGGGGTATTGGATGTGGGACGCTAACGAACAGCAGGTCATGCGCTGTTTCTTGATTCCTCGGGCGTCGGCGATTATCGCCGGCGCAACGGTGGCTCCCAACGCCAACAAGTTCACGCTGGAGTCAACAATTGGTTCCAACATCTACGGCATCTTGTCGAACCCGTACCTCGACCGCATCGCCAAGTGCACGCGCTACGAAGTGACGATTGACATCAATGGTGACACTTTCTCGTACGACGAGACGTCTGTTATCGAGCACGCGAAGACCGGTTCTGTCATCATGCACACGGACCGGAACACCCTCAAGCTCGTGAGTCGCGAGGCCTAGCCGTGTATCAGTGGTCCGAAGATCATCAGGCAATTATCGACGTCGTTCGACGCTTCATTGACGCCGAAATTCGTCCACATCTCGACGAGTTGGAGCACGGCGACATGCCGCCGTACGAAATTCTGCGAAAGATGTACGCCACCTTCGGACTACGCGATATGGCGAAGGAGAACTTCGCCAAGCAACTTGAGCGCAAGAAGTCCGGCGAGGACGCTCCGGTCGCTCGACGCAACTCGGATCCGGGAGCCCAACTCATTACGACAATTGAGCTCTGTCGGGTGAGCCCCGGTCTCGTCACTTCTCTCGGTGTCTCAACGGGCCTCGCGGCCGGAACCATCAATAAGTTGGGAACTCCCGCCCAGATGGAGCGATGGGGACTTGACCTCTTGACGCTGGACAAAGTGGGGGCGTGGGCCATCACGGAGCCCGACTCGGGATCTGACGCTCTGGGAGGAATGACGACTTCCGCGCGTCGCGATGGCGAGGAGTACATCATCAATGGCTCGAAGACCTGGATTACGAACGGTCCCTACGCCGACACGATTGTGCTCTACGCCAAGCTGGACGACGGGTCCGGCACGCCTCTCCGCGATCGCAAGGTCTTGACCTTTGTTCTCGACAAGGGCACTCCGGGGTTAGAGCAGAGCAAGCCAATGCGCAAGATGGGCCAGAAGAGCTCCCCCACGGGCACCCTCTACCTCTCCGATGTTCGAGTAGGCAAGGACCGTCTCTTGGGTGAAACGGAAGACCCGCAGGGTGGTGGTCGTTCGAGCGCGAAGGACAACTTCGTCTCCGAACGCGCCGGTCTCGCAGCGATGTCACTGGGCATCATCGAAGAGTGCATGAAGTTGGCTGTCGACTACGCCAAGAACCGCAAACTCTGGGAGCGCCCGATCAGCGAGTACCAGCTCATTCAGCAAAAGATTGCGGCGATGGAAGTGGCGCGCGTCAACGTGCAAAACATGGTGTTCCAATTCATCGAACGCCAGGCTGCGGGTGCGCCGACCAGCTTTGCCGAGGCATCGGCAATGAAGCTCTACAGCGCACAAGCGGCCTGCCAAGTAGCGGACGACGCTATCCAGATCTTCGGTGGGAACGGCTACGTGTCGGAATATCGCGTCGAACAGCTCTACCGGGACGCTCGTGTCTATCGCATCTACGCCGGGACTGACGAGATGCAGGTTGTCGCGATCGCGAAAGATTTGCTTCGCTAACGCTCGAGGGGCAGCGTGACCGAACGGTCGTGAAGATGTCCGTAGGCGTACCTGCCGTAAAAACCATCAAACATGGCACGGGTACGCTCGGCCCAAATCACCGCTTCGGGTGATGATGCGCGGTGCACGGTGTAGGAAATCCCCTTCGTGCCGACGTCGTATCGACCAAAGACTCCGGGGAAATCTTTCACGGACGCCGTCTCAATGAGCGGCAGGCCCTCAAAGTCGTAACGTTTGCAGCGGTGAGTGTGGCCGGCGGTATAGCCCACTATTGATCGCACTGGAGCGAGGGCCCGCGCAAAGCGCTCCGAATCTTCAACGCAGACGCCATCTGCCGGTAGGTCCGCACCGGGGACATCGAGCGGATGATGTCCCATCACGATTGTCGGTGTCGTGGCGGCTCTCGCCGCTGCCACGGTGGTGTCAATTTGGTCGTCACTGATACAGCCGAACGACTGGAACTCCCGACCAGTATCGAGAAGGACTATTCGAACGCCCGGTACATCAACAATCTGCACCGGCGAGTTGGCGAACATTCGTCCGGTGTAGCCATCGTGGTTGCCACGAACGTGAACCATGTCGTGACCGAAGGTCCCCTCGTAGAGACGAAGAAATTCGTCGTACTCCTCCGGCTCACCCGCGTTCGTTAGATCGCCACGGACAACCACCACGTCCGGTGCCATCTCGGCCATGTCCACCACCACCGACTCGTTCATCACCGTGGGATACGGTCGTTCACCCGGCAGGCTCCAGAACTGCGCGGGACCACCACCGAACTTTCCACATTCGGTCTCCCCAAAATGGACGTCGTTCGTCGTACAGATTCGAGCGAGTCGTTCACCTATTGACGGTGTCGTTGTAAAGACGAGATCGCGGCGCGTGTAGTCGGTATTCGGGAGCAGTCCCTCTTCTCGGTAGACCGTTCCGTCAAACAACTCAACGGAAGTTGATGAGACACTCACAATCTCGGCCACACCGCGAAGTGTAGGGCGATTTTGCCGTCCTAAACTTTCCGCGACATCACGATGGCGAGGGGAGAGCGTCCATGAGATTTGTTCGCTCTCTCGTGGTCGTCGTCGTCATGAGTGGTGGATTGGCAATCACGTCGCTGGCTCGGGGCGAGGCACCGACGAGTCCGACGGCCTGCCCCATTAGCGCCGTGGACCAACCACTCCCGTGGCTGAGCGAGGCGTACCAGAACCAGTTCACCAACGCTCAGCTGGGAGCACAGGTGGTGGACTGCGAAGAAGAACTCCGCCCCAGTACGGCAGTGGGCGCCGAGGTTGCTCTGACGTCGCTACGTTTCGTGACGGGCAGTCAATGGCAAAATCAGAACAACTGGCTTGCTCTCACCGGCCAGAGCTTTCGCTACATCGACGATTTCAACCGCTGGGGCATTCCCTCGATCACGCTGGAGGACGGTCCGATCGGCGTGCGCTACCAAAAAAGCCCAGCGCCGTCGCAGGCCACCACCTTCCCGAACGAAATAGCGGTAGCGGCGAGTATGGATCCCACGGTGGCCGCAAGCTACGGCGGACAGCTCGCGAATGAAGCGGCGGCGATGAACTTTCAAGGTATTCAGGCACCCGACCTCAACATCGATCGCACCCCCACGTGGGGTCGAGCATCAGAGACGTTTGGGGAGAATCCCACACTCGCGGGAATTCTGGGTGCCGCGCAACTCCACGCCGAACTCGACAACATTCCGTTCGTTGTCCTCAAGCACTTCGGTACCTACGGACAGGAGAACTCCCGGCGCACGTTGAACACGTTGGTGGGCGAAGCCGCCCTCTACGAGAACTACTTGCGACCATTCGCCATGGCTCGCGAGGGCGCCACCGACGCCCTCGCACGAACTCGAACGAACGACGTCATGATGATGTGTTCCTACGGCGATGTCAGCGGCACCCAGTCGTGTCTCAGCCCGCGTCTACGCGATGCGTTGGAGAGTTTCGGTTATCACGGACTTGTTCGCAGTGATCTAGATGTCAAGGCCGGGGTGGGTGCGCTGTACGCCGCGGGCGTGTCACTCATTAAGCCCCAAGGCGCCCTCACCATCAGCAATCTCTCCTCTCTCTCGCCGAGTACGCGACAAGCGCTTCGAGCGGCGGCAATCTCGGTCGTGGCCGAAATGTTTCAAGGTGGTCTCGTGACACCGACATCGGTCGCGGAGCGATCCACGGGGACCACCATGAGTCCGTCGTTGCACGACAAGGGAATCGGAATTGCCAACGACGTGGAGCGCCGAGGGGCGGTACTCCTGAAGAACGACGGCTTCTTTCCGCTCGCCTCCACTGGCTCCACAACCATTCTCGCCTTCCGTGATCTCACGGACACGTGCCTGCGCCTGGCGCGAACCTTGACCAATCGAGGGCTGACGACGAACTGCAGCACTTTCAATCTCAACTTGAGCAGTGGCTATCGGCCGTTCACCGCCTTGAGCGCCGCCGCGCCACATACCACCAAGCGGGCATCGGTCGTCTTTAGCGCCCCTGCCGCTGGTCCCTACCTCGTGCAACTGCAGTCACTCGGGAACACGTCACTCATACTCGACGGACAGACGCTGCTGAGCGTGGGAGGAACGACGGAGTTCCCTTGTCCCGCCTACGCCACCCTCACGGTGGCCCCACGTGCGACGTTGCACTTCACGGCCACGTGGAGTGGGAGCGCACCCACCATTTCGTTGATTCCCCTGTCGGCGGCGGTCGCCAGTGCCAGAGCAGCCGTTGCTCAATCATCACGAGTTATCGTGCTCGCGAGCGACGTCGGACGTGAAGGTGCCGACCGCGCCACTCTGGAGCTCCCCTACGGAATGGACGCCATCATCTCATCCGTGGCTCCCCTCAAGCCGACGGCCGTGGGACTCTTCACAACGGGACCGGTCACGATGCCGTGGTTGGCCAGTGTGCGAGGTGTGATGGAACTCTGGAATCCCCCGGGCGACTCAACACTCGACAGCGTGGTCGGTCGGATAACTCCCGCAATCGCCGATCTCTTTGACGGTACCGTGGCGCCGAGTGGCCGTCTGCCCATCACTTTTCCTCAGTCACAGCAACTGAGTCCCGCGAGTCGCAACAATCTCAGTTTTTGGCCCGGCGTGAATGACGTGGTCAAGCTGAGCGCCCCACCACTCGCGGGACGATCGTTGGGTTTCGACTGGTACTCCCGAGCGAAGTGGCCCACGTTGTTTCCCTTTGGATTCGGTCTCACCTACGGCACGATTACCACGACGTTTGCCCCGGGCGACTTCTGCGATGAACCGAGTAACGATGCCGTGTGCTTGTCGGTTCGTACCCGAGTAAGTCTTCCGACATCCCTGGCAAAATTCACCACGGTCGCGACCGTCTACGTCGCGCCGCCCCCCACCAGCGGTCAACCCGCACTCCTCTTTGGTGGGGTGAGCTCGGCGACGTGTCGTCGCACCGACAGTGGTGTCGTGGTGAACACCGCACTATGCACCACCGGGTCGTCGTCTCTACGTATCACGAGGCTCGGAATTGGGGCGTGGACGCCGTCAATCAACGACTACGCCCTGGCGGCCGGCTGCTACACCTTCATCGCTGCAAATGACGCCCGCGAGGCCCTTGAGGTGCTCGCGACGCCCACACTGGGAACGCACGGATCGCAGGTCATGCACGCCACGGCACCCTTCACGAGCGCCTCTCACCTCAGCGCGGGAGCGTGTCCTCGGTCGTGAGCCACGGTGCGAGCGCTTCGGCAACACCGTGCCATCCCTTATAGGACTTGCTGTCATCAGGTGCTGTTGCGAGAGCCGTCAGCAACATCCCTTTCACCTCCGGGCGACTCGCCACCAGTTCGGGTAGCGACGTCACGTAGGTGCGGATAGTGAACACAATGGCGTCGGTGCGCGGAAGGCGAACGAGCGTCTGGCGCTCGACTCGGAACCACCACGACGCGGGATCACCGGCCACGGGTCGGCGTAGTGGCAGCGGTTGAAAGAGTTCCGGGTTGTCCAGCAATGTCCAGTTGAGTCGCCACATTGGTCGGTCGGGTCGCAGACGGTGAAAGAACGTGGTGGTGGGCCCACTGAGTTCCGCCTCATACCCTGGGACGGGACCGTGGATCTCGTCGAGAGTCGTTCCAATCTTTTCGGCCAGCGACCATCGAGAGGGAAAACACACCACGGCGCCCGTGAGGCGCCACTGTGCACCGTCGTATTCCATAATGCAGAGATCGTCGGGGACCAGTGCGCTCGCCTGGACGAGTGGGTGATCGTCCCCTTCTGAGGCTGAACTCACCGGTTGAATGAGCTGGAGAAGTTCACGAGCGGCGGCATCGCACGTCGGCGTCAGGGCCACGACGTCATGTCGACGGGTCGAGATCAGTTCCACTTTCGCAGCGATCTGCGCGTCCCAGTAATCATCGCGCTCAAACCACGTCGAAATATCGAGAGGGCGTAGGCCCATCGTGAGTCGAAAGGGACGTCCGTCCAACGGGACGTAGGCGGTCACGACCTAGAGCGTGGTGACGGATCGCCACACGGACGGCAGCGACGAACCGGCGACGTTCACGGCGCGAATCATGACGTTGTACTTACGATGAGCGACCAGACCTGTCACGGCAAAGCTCAATGATGTCGTACCCGTTGCGCGCGTCGTCCACGTGACGCCGTTATTGAGCGAGTACTGATACGTCGTGATCGGAGAACCACCGGTCGAGGAGGGTGCGGCAAACGTCACCGTAAAGCCTTGAGTCGCTGCCGTGAGACCAATAATCCGTGGCGCACCGGGGATCGTCCGAGGCGTCCCCGCGACACTTTCCGATGCCGCCCCTGGTCCGACCACATTGCGGGCTCGCAACTTCACGGCGTACGCCGTTCCGTTCGTGAGTCCGCGAATCGTAATCACCGAATTCTTCACCATCGAGTAGGTGGATACCCAACTGACGCCACCGTCCGTTGAGATGTCGTAGTACCCCAGGGCGGCGCCGCCGGTTGATGACGGTGCGGTCCAGCGAACCTCGAGCAACCGATTACCGGGCGTCACCGAAACAATGGTGGGAGCCGACGGTGACGTGGCGGGGACCACAATGTTGCCATTTGAGCGACTCGAGGTTCCCGCTGAGTTCGTTGCGGTCGCGTAGAAGGTGTAACTCACACCGTTGGTAAGACCCGTGACCGTGCACGTCGTAGCCGGAGCCGTCGCCGTGCACGTGTGCCCCGCAAGGTCACTGACGAGGTACGAGGTCACCGCAGCACCACCATTCGCCGCGGGAGGATTCCAGGCCAGGATCGCGGTGGCGTTGCCACGGACGCCGTGCAGCCAGCGCGGAGCCGACGGCACGGTGGCGGGAGTGGCCGAAATGGCGTTGGACGCCGTGCCCTGATCGAGATCGTTCACCGCCGCCACTTTGACTGAGTAGGTGTGTCCGTTCGTGAGACCAGTAATTACATACGGACCGGCCACATTGGGGAATGGATCAAACGTGGCGCCACCGTCAAGGGAGTAGAGGTAGTCGGTAATCGTTAATCCACCGGTCGTACCGGCGGTAAACGCCACCGTCAAGGTGGTGTTGCCCGGAGTGACCGATGTCAGTGTGGGCGCCCCTGGTGCTGCGAATCCACTGCTCGATGAAGCTGAGGAAGCGGAGGAGTTGCCCGCGGAGTTGGTAGCTACCACCGAAAGGGAGTAGCCCGCGGTGTCCACTACGTCCACGAGATCGCACGTCAGAGCACCGTCACCATCGTTCCAGGTACAGGTCACGTCGGACGACGCGTCGTTGGCAACGCCCGTCACGGTGTAGCTGACAATCGCAGCGCCACCCGAGCTTGACGGCGCGGACCAGTAGACCGAGATGGTTCCCAGTACACGAGTCACCGTGGTAATTGACGGTTGCGTTGGGACGGTAGCGGGAACTTCGCTCGTGGGGTCCGACGCCGTTGAACTACCCGCGGCATTGGTCGCCACGACCGTGACGTCATAGCTCGTACCATTCGTGAGCCCACTGATGGTGCACTGCAGTGGCCCTGTCGTCCAGGTGCACGTATGCGTCGTGGTGCCATCATCGGCCGTCGCGGTGTAACTGGTAATCGTTGATCCGCCGTTCGCCGGAGCCGACCACTCAACTTTGAGGGACGCGTTGAGTGACGTCACGGTCGGGGCGTCAACTTGCTCGGGCACGGTGCGTGGAGTCGAACTACCCGAACCCGACGCCGTCGAATATCCAATTTCGTTATGCGCTTGGACGACCACCGAGTACTGCGTCCCATTGGTCAGCCCCGTGATGGTGCAACCCGTCTCCGTCTCGTCCGTGGAGCAAGTGAAGGAATTCTCCTCGCTGTCCGTTGCGGTCGCCCGATACCCATCAAGTGTTCCGCCGCCGAGAGAACTCGGTCCGCTCCACGTCACGGCAATTGAGCCATCACCAGGTGTCAGTGATTCGAGAGTGGGATATGACGGCACCGTCTTCGGTGTTGCCGGGAGAGAATCCGAATTCGCGGACGATCCCTTCGCGTTCGTAGCGACCACCGTGACGGTGTACTCCGTGCCATTCGTCAGACCTGAAGAGATGGTGCAGGTCGTCGCCGAACCGCCGGTGCTGCACGTAGCCGTGTTCTCTTCGGCGTCCGTGGCGGTGGCGGTGTAGCCAGTGATCGCGGTTCCGCTATTCGAACCCGCCGACCACGTCACGGCAATGGTGGCGTTGCCCGCTATGGCACTCACCAGAGTCGGTGCCCCGGGTACCACGTTGGGGGTCACCGCTATCGGACTCGTTGGCGTCCCGTTGCCATTCTCATTAGTGGCGACAATCGTCACCGAGTACTCCACGCCATTTGTCAGACCCTCAATGGTGCAGCCGGTACCCGTTTCATCAGTCGTGCAGTAAAAGGTGTTTGACGAACTGTCTTCGGCCGTCGCCGTGTATCCCGTGACGGCAGAGCCCCCGTCGGAAGCGGGAGAGCTCCACGTCACCGCAATGGTCACGTTGCCCGCGATCGCCGAGGGTGATTGTGGCGCGGAGGGAACGATGGGGTCGTCGGCCCGCGCGGGCGACCCAGAGGAAATAACGCCGGACACCACGAGCAGCGCCAGGATGACACGCATCCCTAGTCGTCGGCTCGTGCGGACGTGTACCACGGCGCCCCCTTCAAAGGTTCCTAGTGGAATGTTAGGTCCCTTGACACCCTCCTGGCGAGGCGTCAACTCCTACCGGCTGGCGTCACGTAACTGCTGAACTTCTCGCAGGAGAGCCTCAATCTGACGGTCTTGCTCGAGAAGATGAATTTGAATTTGGTTCGCCTTCTGAAGCGAAGCCGAAGCGTCTTCAAAGGTGTCCTGGGCTCGCTTGTCGGCCGCAGCCTGCGAGATGTTCTGCCCCACGATGATGATCGACAGCAGCACTAACTGGAGAAAGGTCTGGGCCACCCAGGCCACGACATCCTTGATCGAGCCCGACGCGATCACACTCGGCAGAGATACGAATGCCAGCAAAGCGAAGAGATAGGCACACCACATCGTTCCGACGCCGGTAGTGATCTTGATGGCGAGGTACCGATTGAAGCGGGCAATGGCCGTGTCGCCCCGCAACTGATCGTGGACTCGCGCTGGACCCGCCGTGGTGCGTTCAAGTTCTCGCGGGTGAAGTTCGATGTCTCTCTCGGTCGGCTCTGCTGTCATCTCACGCACTCCCTACTGCTGTTGTGATCCTCGTTGAATAATTCCGTCGCGGGCCGACTCAAATCTCTGAGAGTCGAAGCGTTCCTTCATCCACTTCCTCGACCACCGCGACTCTTCGCGGAAGGCGTCACTGTCGCCGCGGTGCCCAAAAGCGTCGTACATCGACAGCAGTTCGCGCATGGCGAAGGGATCGTTTTCAGCAATCGTGCGGGCGAGCTCGACTGCGCGATTGAGGAGTGACTCATGGGGAACAACTTCATTGACGAGCCCCCACTCGTAGGCCGTCGTGGCGGAGATGAAGTTGCCCGTCAGCGACATCTGGCGTGCTCGATTCAGACCAATCAGTTGAGGCAGACGAATGCTCATACCCCCACCGGGCATAATGCCCACCCGACCGTGAGTGTCGGCAAACGTGGCACGGTCGGACGCGATCAGAAAATCACATGCGAGAGCTAACTCCAAGCCACCCGTCACCGCCGGGCCGTTGATGGCGCCAAGAACTGGAGTGGCGAGAATCGGCATCAGCCCCCTGATTTCAATATTCGACGCCGTTGTGCTCGTGGCCCCGTTGTAGGTCCGCTCGAGGTCTTTGAGGTCGAGTCCGGCACAGAACGCTGGGTCGGCGCCCGTCAGAACGATGCAGCGAACTGACTCGTCGCTGTCGAGGGCCACGAGTTGCGCCGCGAGGTCGTTCATCATGTCGCGCGTTAAGGCATTGCGAGCGTCGGGACGATTCAGTTGCACAACCGCCACGGCCTCGGAGACAGAGGTAGTAATCACAGGTTCTTCTCTAGCACTTAGCGCAGCAGGGCAATGGCTGGAGTGGCGAACGGTGAGAGCGGGATCGACTGTTGCACGGCCGACGACTTATTCACAACCCATAGACGATTGGCACTATCGCGCAGAGCGAGGACGACCATGCCGTCAGAACGCACCGATATTCCCGGTGTGCTCACGGCCGAGATTGCACCCCACACACCCGCGAGTGGGCCGAGGGAACCGAACATCTGGGGCACGCCAGCGCTCGTGACGTACGCCACTTGGTAACCCGACGACCCAACGGCGTGAACGACCGCCGAGGAAGAGACTTTGACCGAGAGCGCGGTAGGGGCGTCGAGCACGAAAGCGTCACTTCCGACTGACGTGGCAATTTGCACCTTGCCCAACGTCGTCACTCCCACAATTTTGAGAACCCCATTGCCGAGCACGGCAATGGATGGATCCGAAGCGGCTCGCATTTGCAGACCCGTGCCCACCGTCCCCGAGTCGGAAACGACTATCACGGCAGAGTCCGGTCGCACGGCGACCACGTAGTAGTGACCCGTACTGTCCAGCGCCAGCTGCGGACTCGACCCCGGTCGCAGGGCAATATCCGTGTCTATGCGTCGATGGAGACTCCACACCACCAACGTGCCGTCGGCGTCGTGAGCGGCAATCCACGGAAGATCACTGGCGTCCAGCGACATCGAGGGACTCGTCGAGTCCTTCACGACGACTCCCGTGTCGGCTTGGCGTCCTTGACCATCGAAGTACGTCAGGTGGCGATTCTTCGCCACGGCTGCGAGGGCAAAGGAGCCTTTGCTCGTCGCCGCAATATCGGGTGACGACTTCGGTGAGATCGTGGCGTTGAAGTTTCGCGAACCGGTCGCGAGGACGCCCCATAGTCCGTTGCCCGGACCCGGTGCAACGGTCACGAACCCCCGTCGAGGAGTCTCCACGGCGGTGTGAGAGTTACGAGGTGAGTGGAGAAACCCGCGCACGGGGTGGTAACCCCCGGTCATCGCCCCGGCGGATCGTTGATAGACGTGCCAGCCCGTCCAACTCGCATTTTGCTCGGTGGCCACCACTGTCGCGGTACCCAAGAGTGACGTCTCGACATGGTCGACAACGGAGACGTGGCCGTAGCCCGTGCCCGATTCAATGATGAGGTCACCGGGAACCGGTGCGTACGTTGACGTCACTGGATAAAACGTCAGCCCCGAAGAACCTTCGGGGAGATACTTGGCGCCGAACTGATAGGCGCCGGCCTTCGACCCCCCATTGGCGTAGACGGTGCCCCAATTTCTCACGCGGTACAAACGCGCGGCGAGTTCCACACACTGGAACCCGTAGCCGTACTGTTCCAACGGCGTGGACACCGACACCCCGTTACACGAGACTCCCGTGAACGTGTTGGCGCCATTTGACCGCACGTCAACGCCGTGCCCCTGTAACCACGATGACCCTTTAATAAGGACTTCACCACACGTAGTTGCTGCTCGGGCGGACGTCACCAACGTTGATGACGATGACAGGGTAAAGAGTGACGTCACGAGAAGTGCGCTAAAAACAACGCGGCGCACGAAACCTACTTCACAAGATCAGGAGCGGTCTCCATGCCCGAGCGCCACACCGAGCGGGCAATGATTTTGGACGTGTCGGCACGGTCGCGATACTTCACCGCAATCTGCTGCACTTCTTCCAAAAGACCTTCCGACAACGTGGTGGGGTTCAGTCCGAGGGCTAAGAAGCGATCTCTCGACACGTTGAGTTCGTTCTCCGCAGCCTCGCGACGTGGATTGGGCAGGTTGGCCACCTCCACGCCTGTTAGCTGACTAATCATGTTCGCTAGGTCGCGTACACGATGCGTTTCTGTCACTTGGTTGAAAACCGTCGGCTTCTCGCCGCGCTGCGGCGGATTCGTCAAGGCAATCTCAATGCAGCGCACTGTGTCACGGATGTGAATGAACGCACGCGTTTGACCACCGGTGCCGTGCACCGTGAGCGGGTGGCCGATCGCCGCCTGCATCAAGAAACGATTCAGAACCGTTCCGTAGTCACCGTCGTAGTCAAAGCGATTAATGAGTCGCTCATCCAGTGCAGTCTGTGGCGTCTGGGTTCCCCACACGATTCCCTGGTGCAGGTCGGTGATGCGAAGTTGATCGTTGGCCGCGTAGAAGGCAAACATCAACTGGTCCATCGTCTTTGTCAGGTGATACACCGAGCCGGGATTGGCGGGGTGCAGAATCTCTCGATCCAACAGACCTTCTTCGGTGGGCACCTTCACGGTGAGATAGCCCTCAGGGATCGGGGTCGTACCCGTCCAGCCGTAGCCGTACACACCCATCGTGCCAAGGTGCACGAGTTGAATATCAAGCCCCGAGGCCACGATTGCCACCAACACGTTGTGAGTGCCGGTGATGTTGTTGTCGACCGTGTAGCGCTTCGCGGACACGTTCCGCATGGAGTACGGCGCCGCCCGTTGCTCGCCGAAGTGAACGATGGCATCAGGGCGCTCTGACATAAGAAGGTCCACAAAGCGGTCGTACTCGCGCGCAATGTTCAGGTTGACGAAACCAATGGACTTGCCCGAGACTTCCTTCCAGACCCGGATTCGCTCACCAATCGGACGAATGGGCGTCAGAGAATCGACTTCAAGCTCAATATCGATTTCGCGACGCGACAGATTGTCGACAATGACCACGTCATGACCAATGTCGGAAAGGTGCAACGCGGTTGGCCAACCACAGAATCCGTCGCCGCCGAGAACTAGAACTTTCATGAAAGTCTCCTCAATACACGCCACCGCGTGAAGTCGTTAAATCCTAAGACGATGCAGGCTCTCCACCTTGCGAAAAGTTTCAATCGTTACAAACTCGTTACGGCGAACGCTCGGTAGCCTTTGGGGATGCCCGTAGAAAAAGGCGACCGTACCGCACACTTCGCCGCCATTGAGAAAAAACATGGTCATCCGGCCAAATACTGGTTGCAGCTCTTGAGCGAACTCGATACGACGAAGTATCAGGATCAGATCGACTTCCTTCGGGAAGGGCATGGCTTCAGCCAGGCGCACGCCAACGCGCTCGTCATGTACAGCCGTGGCTCAACGAGTTCTCGGCGCTTCTCTGGGCCCGAGGCCTACTTCGAAAAACTCACACCGCAGCAGGCCACCACGGCGCGAGCCATTTTTGCGGCAATCCAGAAGAAGTACCCAAAGTTAGAACTCGTCACAGCGTGGAACAAACCGATGCTCAAGCTAGGCGACGCCTATGTTTTTGGACTATCAGCGTCATCAAAGCACCTGCTACTGGCACCGTTTGGCAACGACATCCTTCCTCGGGTCGCGAAGAAGACAATCGGTTTGACAGTCAACAAAAAGACGATTCAAGTTCCATTGGACTGGAAAATAGATACAGGGTTGCTCTATGCCCTCATCAATGCCCGGCTTGAGGAACTGAGATAGCGAACAATGTGGTGCGTCTGGAGGGATTCGAACCCCCGACCCTCGGTTCCGTAGACCGATGCTCTAATCCGCTGAGCTACAGACGCATTGAACGGCGAACTTTCATTCTACCGGAACTCCTTCGGCACTTCAAGATGACTCGGTAAGGCAGCGAAAGACACCACGTAGGGCGGAGACGTTGCGATCAATCACCACGGGAACTGACGCCGTGATGTCGTGCGGATGGAGACGTCGCGCATTACCACCCGCGACGTGCACCATGTCGACAGACAACTCACCCGCGAGATAATCAATAACCCCCTCGAGGGATTGCTTCCACTGTTGTTCATTGGTGTCGCGTGCACGCTCCCCCACAGCTTCGTCAAGCGTGCGTCCCCGAAAGAGATCGTCACCAAAGTCACGGATCGCGACCACTTCCCCCGCGTCGACGAGTCCCACACCACAGCCTGTCCCGAGAACCACAAACAGATGACGTCCGTGCATCTCGTCTGAGCTACGCGCGACGGCGTAGGCGTCGTTCACGACCACAACCGGAATCGATAGTTCGTGGTGAAGGGCCTGTTCTAAGTCGTACTTCGTCCACGCTGTTGCGAGGTCGGCCGAGCGCTCCGTTCCAGGCCCCATCGGTCGTGTCAGATTCGCCGCATCGATTACAGTGCCCGCTCGCACCTCGCCGGGAAACGCGACACCCAGCGACAGACAGTTACGTGAGCGCGCGCGGTGGGCAATGAAATCAACCAATGTCGTGGGATACAGAGGACGGGGAGTTGAGCGACGACGAGTTCGCTCAAATGTTGGATTGGCAAAGGTCCACTTGATGGACGTTGCCCCAACGTCGACGAGAAGCGACGTCATGCCTCACAGCGAAGTGGGAGCGATTCGAGTCCCCGAAGAATGACATTCGGTCGATAGGCAACGGAGGGCGCGCAGAGTTGAAAAGAAGTCGTGGCGTTGAGTAGTTCGCGAACGACAATGCTGGATTCCAAGCGCGCCAACGGAGCTCCCAGGCAGTGATGGAGACCAAACCCAAAACCAAGGTGTGGGTTGGGGTCTCGATCGAGTTGCAGTTCAGTGGGATGCGAAAATACAGAAGGATCTCGATTTGCTGCTCCAATCAGCACAAAGACGAAATGCCCTTTCGGTATCACCACGCCACCAACAGAAACGTCGTCGAGGAGTGCACGGCCCGTGAGTTGCACGGGGGCAACGAGGCGAAGAAATTCATCAGTCGCGCTGCGGTCGAGCTCGGGATGGTGACGCAGGGTGTCTTGCATCTCCGGCTGACGGGCTAACTGCAGGAGTGAACCGGAAATCAAATTCATGGTTGTTTCGTGTCCGGCCACCAGGAGAAGAATTGCGGTCGACAGCAGCTCTCCTTCGGAGAGCTGGTCGGCTCCGTCCCTCGCCGCTATCAGTGCACTGAGCAAGTCGTCACCGGGTTGCGCTCGACGTCGCGCAAACAGTTCTGCGAAATACACCCCGAAGTGCAAAATGGCTGCGTCACGGGCACGCACATCATCATCGGTCAACAAGAAATCCGGATCGAGGCCTCGTGCCAATTGGGCCGACTGTGACTCAAATCGATCGTGATCTTCTTCGGGGATCGCCAGCATTTCGCAGATAACGGCCACCGGAATCGCCCAGGCCAACTCCTTCACCGCATCAAATGGCTCACCCGTGAGGTGGCGTTGAATGATCGCCCGCGCTTTTTGTTCGATGAAGGGCGTGAGTTCAGAGACGCGTCGAGGAGTGAAGGCGCGTTGCACCAAACCACGAAGCCGAGTGTGATCCGGAGGGTCGCGAAAGAGAAAGGGGCGGGTGTCGTTACCTGTCTGGCGAATCAGTTCGTACTGTTCGTCCCTCTTCCCACTTCGTATCCCCTGGGGACGCGAACTGTCCGCCACGTTCATGGCGTCCGACGAGCTTGACCGACTGCGAAGAACAGTCAGACAGTCCTCGTGACGGGAGACCACCCAGTACCCGGCCGGAGTGCGGTGAATGGGGTTCTCGTTACGAATGGCGTCAAAGAGGGGGCCGGGGTCAGATATCCATCGGGGATCTGACGGGTCGTAGATCGACATACCGTGAGGTTAACCATCACTGCGGTACTCGTCGTCGGAGGCTCGTTCGAAACCACGGAGCCGAACGTATGGTCATGGGGGCTAATGACGATCCCAGTAAGCGGGCCGAGCCTCGTCGCGACTGTCGAAGTCGAGCAACGGCTGGTAGGTCGGGGACGATTTCGGGAAAGAGTTCGCTCGTCGTTGGATCGACGGTTCCATGAAAGATGATCCGATACAGATGATTGTTGACCAGCGTTCTCGCCGCCGTGCCCCAGCGGTGTTGAATCTGCGCGGCGTCTTGGAATACCGATACGAGAGTGACACCAGAGCCACTCAATGTTGCCGCCATTTGGTCGAGATCGGCGAGTGGAGCGATTGACGCCGCTTCATCCAACACCACAAGGAGCCGACGAGAGGTAGTGGATCTTTCTTGTTCATCAATCACCGAACGCACTGCGCCGCGGAATATCCCTTCAAATCGACGGTGGTCAAGTCGCGGCGCACAGAGATAGATGGTGCCATTTCGACGCAGCGTCGATCGAACATCACCGAGATTCTGACGGAGAGTCCAGGGGCTGAGGACCGACGTGGCGGTCGTGAGCACACTGTCGAGCGTTCGTGGTTCCATCAACAAAAACCCTTGGAAAACTGTTGCGACGGCCTCGTCACGAGCAGACGGCACTCCGTGAAGCCGAGCGTCCAACCATCCCATCACGTCGTAGACATCACGTCCCTGCTCCGTTGCAATCGCAAACAGGGATGCACACAGTCGACCCGCGAGGGACATCCAAAACTGTGACTCAGCAGACGAAGAGTGATCGACAAAGAAGAGTTCACGCGTCATCGCGAAGGCGTCGTGAAAGTTGTCGATATCTTCGAGCGGATTCCATGTCGCCCCACCGCGCAACGCAGGGTTGATAACGAGCACCGGACCTTGCGTTTCGCGCCACATTCGCGTGTGCTCCACCACATCGTTTTTGACTGACGTGACCAGCACGGGACCTTCCCACTTCAAGATGAAGGGAATAACCAGGCGTGATGTCTTGCCGGACTGTGTCGGACCGACGATGAGAATGGACCGTTGGGGTGACGCACGGACCATCTGCGTTGGAATCCAATTCCCCATCATCCGCCGTCCCAGGGGTAGCCCACCATTCATCGCATGGCCTGATCGGTGTCGATGGCATCGAGGTCGGTTGGTTCAAATCGCACCACGCTGCGATGAGCTCCGAATCGAACGAGCGCTTCGCCACGACCAATGCCCCCGACATACTCCGCTTCGCGGTCCGTCAGACCGAGTTCGTACTGCATGGCCGCGACATCACCAGGTGCCGAGTTGAAGATCACGTGAGTGTCGCAGTCACGCACCAGAGATTTTGCGGCAGCGAAAGTTCGTGAGCCAGCGTCACCCAAAGAGTCGAGGTCGGCGAGGCGATGGAGTACGACAAAATGCGAAACACCATTGGCGCGGGCCAGTTTGAATGAACCACGGACTCGATGGAGGGCGAATGGGTTATCCAGCAACGCCCACGCTTCGTCCAAGATGACATATCGACGCGTCATCGAGCGCTCGGCAACCCGCTGCGCAGCCGTCCACGCCAAGTGCATCACAACCGGCATCGCTGGCGTGCCCCACCACTTCTGTAAATCGATGACCGTGACTCTCCTGAGTGTGAGGTGGTGTTCTTCCGGGCCATCCGCGAGACCGCCAAGGTCACCGTCAACGAACCGACTGAGAGTTGCCACGAGCTCATCGTCACGAGCTTCCGAACAACGCTGCAGGAGAGTCAGAAGTGGTCGTGGCGTTGCCCCAGCATCCGAATCCTTCCAGTGGGCTTCCAGCTTCATCCGGTCGAGATCGGATAAAGCGCTCCCACGCGCAGATTCCAGAAGGGCGACAATATTGTCGACATCCTGACGAACGCTTCCCGTATCTATTCGCAACCATCCGTCCGAGCCGAAGGACACGACTTCACCGTCGAGTGTTCTTGCTAGTTCGGCATATTCACCCTTGGGATCCAAGACCACGACACCACAACGTTGATCAAACGACCGACGAATAATCATTTTGACCGACGCACTTTTTCCGTACCCGATGCGGCCCAGAATCGCCACGTTTGGTCCGTTGATAAGGCCATCTCGATATGCCGCGAACGGATCAAACGCAAAGGTGGATCCCCGGAGCGTGCGCCCTAACGGGGCGACGCTCAGTCCCGTACCCGTGTCCATAAAGAGCGGCGATACAGACAGCAAATCAATGGCAACACTGCGAAACCTCATGGCCACTACCACGGCGACACCCCCACCCATGACGCCGCAACCGCGCGGGCGTGCTGTCCGTGCTGCACCGTGATCCGCACGCCCCGGCGACGAGCAATACCAGTGAGCTCCTGGGACGCCGTGGCTAATTGGTCCAATGTGGCGGTCGAGATTACGACGTAGCAGCGAAAATCAATGAGCGCTGCACCGTCGGCTACCTGTTCCTCGTGCCAGCGGAGAACATCTTCGTTCGTTACTAACAAGGGAGAGACTGATCTGCCGTGGCGTACTTTCCAAAGAGACGCCGCCGTGGCCTCGTGTCGCGACCTGCGCGTCCGGCGAAGTGCATGCTGGCGGGCATGCGCAACAAAATGTACGTGCACGCTCCACCGTTCATCGGCATCACTCAATCCGGCAATGAGGTTGCCTCGGAGGTGTGCAAGGTCGTCGACTGCGTAGGCCCGAGAAAATCCTTCTGGCGTCCGAACCCACTTCCACGTCTCGTACATCCAGCCAAACTCCGGCACGCCGACGTCGAGGCGAGCAATTTCCCACGGTTCACCGAGCTCGAAGCCCTGAGTCGCAAGTTGTGGTGTGCCAAATCCGCGAAAATGACACGAGAGCGACACTCCGGCACCCTGGATTGAGCCAACAGACATTCGTCGCAGAACGTCGCTCCACCACTCGGACTCACGATCCGATAGGTCCGGTCGCCCACGGTGCGATGAGCACCACGTTCTCACCGTTCTTTCTCCGCGACAGTTAATTGTGACGCCATCCTCGTGACTTCGTACCTGAACGGCATGAAACCGAGAATGCGTAAAAAGGTGGAGAGCTCGCAGGGCGTGGGAAACCACAACATCTCCGCGCCATCGCACAAGCCCAAGAAGGGTAACGCCACTCACCGTCGCTGCGACGAGAAGCGACTCGGTGCCGCTGAGAACGAAGAGGAAGTTCCCCAGCGTCACGCCACCGCCGACGAGAAGGGTCAGTCGCTGCTGACGCCCGGCTCGGAGTGCCACTATCGGCCTACTCGTCATCCCACTCCCACTCGATGCGCGGTCCAAGGTGATCTCTGCCAATGATGGGTCGACGCGGGACGCGAGCTGGAACCACCGGAATCCTTGGAGGGCGCGACGTTTTCGGCGCGATCGCCGACGATCCCGACCCTGGCCACATTTCTAATCCGAGATCGTCGCTCACTTTCGGAGCCGCGGGAGGTGGCGACCCGGTTGCGGGCCGCCGTGCGCGCGGAGACGGGACTCGCGGTGTCGGTGGGAATCGCGACGACGAAGTTCCTCGCCAAGGTGGCGAGCGACCTCGCGAAGCCGGATGGGGTGCTGGAGGTGTCGGGAGCCGACGCCGAGTCGTTCCTTGCTCCGCTCCCGGTCTCGCGGTGCTGGGGG
>CAXBRG010000007.1:0-20079 GCA_963977995.1 uncultured bacterium
CCGGCACCGCGAGCGGGCGTACACACCACAATGCGCTCGACGCCGGCTTCCTGCGCGGGAATTGCACCCATCAAGAGTGATGAGACCAGACCGCTCGGCACATACACACCGACCGTCGCGAGCGGTACCCAACGCCTCTCGAGCACAACCCCAGGGTTCACTTCCAGAACAAGATCGGTGGGCCGTTGCGCCGCGTGCCAGCGTCGAATCGCGTCGGCGGCAAACAACACGGCATCACCGGGAAGCTCGCCGGCCGGTTCTGCCCGTAGGGGAACGTCGCCGGTAGCCCCATCAAACAGCCGGGACCACTCCATCACGGCCGCGTCACCTCGCTCACGGACATCATTCACAATGTCCGCAATAGTGAACTCTCTATCGGTCTTAACGAGGCGACTCATCGCACCATCCGTTCAATGGGGAGCGTCAAAATGGCACTGGCACCACGAACCTCAAGTTCGGGCAGCAGTTGCCAGATAGACGATGAGGGGACAACAGTCTGAACGGCCACGACGGATTGATCGGCCAATTGGACGACACTTGGCGATCCGGCGGACGGCAGTACGGCAATCACATCGTCGAGGGCCGTTGCGGGGACATTGAAGAGGAGGTATCGACTCTTGCGCGCTTCAACCACCGCCTGCAGCATTGTGATAAGAGTGCGCAAGTTGCCGACGACTTCTCCACTACGGGGTCCAATCACCGCGGCTTCGGATTCAAAGATCGTTCCGAGCGAACGCAGTCCATTCGTCCGCAGAGTCGAGCCCGTTGACACGAGGTCGACAATGGCATCCGACAGCCCGAGGCGGGGAGTGATTTCGACCGATCCGCCGACACTAATGAGCTCGACGTTGACTCCCCTTTGAGCAAACGCAGCGTCGGCAATACGGGGGTGAGAGGTCGCAATACGTCGGCCACCGAGTGCATCAATCGAAGTTGCCGTGTCTTCCAATGGAACAGCCACTTGCAACGAACAGAAGCCGAAGTCGAGTTGTAGCAATGTGTCCACGGCGCAGCCGGACTCCGCAACTAAGTCCAGTCCCGTCACTCCGCAGTCAACAACGCCATCTTGCACGTACTCGGGAATATCGTCGGCGCGTACAAACAGCAGGTCGATATTGGCGTTGCGACAGTAAGTCTGCAACACTCGCTCTCCCGGAAGCTGCGGCGCCACACCACTGGCTTCCAGGAGTGTCCAGGTGGGCTCCCGAAGGCGACCCTTTGACGGTATGGCCATCGTCAGACGTGATTGATCGGTCACTGCGCCGCCTTTAACACTTGAAGGTACCCACCTTCGCCGTAGCGAAGCCAGTGCGCCACCCGAGTCACCGTGGCCGTTGACGCTCCCGTCACGCGCGAGATTTCCGCGTAGGGAACACCCTGGTCTACCAATGCCGCTACCTGGAGCCGTTGGCCCATGGCGTCAAGTTCGGCCACGGTGCATAAGTCACGAAGGAACCGTCGCATGGTGTCGTTGTCCGCAATACCTGTCAACGCAGCCACCAAGCCGTCAAGCCGATCGGTAGCACCGTCACGCGAAGGTCGCACTTTTCCACTGGTCATATCAATATATTAGCGTGCTACCATATTGGAGTGCAACTCCTTCCCGCCGTCGATGTTCTTGGCCTTGATGCCGTGCGCCTAGAGCAAGGTGACTACGACCGCGTACTCTTCCGGCAACCGCTTCAGAGTTACATCACAGCCGTAGTTGCCGCCACTCAACCCGCACTGCTCCATCTCGTGGACCTTCAGGGTGCGCGAGATGGAGAATTTCGACCGACCGTCCTCGAAGCCGGGATCGCGGCGGCCGGCGGTACGCCTCTCCAAGTATCCGGTGGGATTCGCAGTATTGCCGCGGCTCAAGCACTCCTGGCGACCGGCGCCCAACGCGTGATTGTCGGTACGGCCGCCTTTGAGACGCCCAATTCGATGGGTGAGTTTGTCGCCGCACTGGGTGACGCGCTCGTCATAGCGCTCGATGTTCGTGATGGATTTATTGCCACACGAGGATGGAAGTCATCGTCCGGTCTGACGGTCAACGAGGCGCTCGATCGTTGTCGTACTACGGGTGTGGCACGAATCCATGCGACGGCCATTGATCGAGATGGCACGATGGGTGGACCCGACATCGCCCTCTACCGTGAAATCTGCCGGAGCGGTATCCCCGTCGTGGCCGCTGGCGGAGTGCGAGACCTCAGTGATCTCGAAGCGCTCGAAGCCGTCGGATGTGAAGCAGCCGTTATGGGGACTGCGCTCGCGATTCAACTCGGGGTGATGTCCGACTAGATCGACAGCGGTGAGTGAGGCACGGCTGCCAACTTGCGCCACAGAACACCCATCAAACTGGCCGAATAGGTGTTATTGATGTGCATCCCCTCCCGGTCGTAGGGAATCATGCCATTAATGACCGCGGGGCACGTGGTGTCGCATAACCAAGCTCGCTGACTAACCGTGGTAAATCCCGCTTCGCTGGCTGCGAGAGACGTGGCCGTGCCGACCGCGTCATCCCCAGAGCCGGCGCGGGGTCGAACATCGCAGGCTGACACCTGCGCCCTGTGAGCCGAAAGACAGGCCACCGGATTCGCGCTACCAGAAATTCCCGTCACCAACGGAAACGACACCAAAGCCGCAAGGCCGGCGTTCGGCGCTCGATTACGTAACTGTGTCAAGTAACTCAACGTGTTGTCATGTCCGAGTTGTGGCTGAGTGGATGTTCGACGTCCATCGGCGAGCGATGCGGTGGGATTCGACGCGACGACGATTAACGCCGGCTGCAGTGAACTCACAGCGGACATCACTGCCGAGCGGAACTTATCGCAGGCCGTCCACGGTCCGGGTCGACCCGGAACATTCATGTACGTCAATGATCCAGTTTGCGAGACGCAACCCGGCTTCGCCATCACCACGAGTCTCATTTGGTTGACGGTCGCGAGTCGAGCCACCGTCGTTGTCCACATCACGGCACGTGAATCGCCCGTGAGAAAAATTGTGCGGCCAGGAGCGGCATTGGCTTTGCCGAACGTGCAGTCCTTGATCGACGGGGGCGGAGCGTCGGCCATTTGCGCCACTTGATTACAACGACCCGCCGGCATAAAGAACGAGCGGGGGCCCGTCGAGGTACTGGCGAGGTATGCGAGGGAAGGGGAGGTTGTCGGCAAGTTGGTCAGGCCGTGCGCCGACGAAATGGCGGCGGCAATTTGAGTTTCAGTGGGTAGTGACGCCAGACACGCGGCTGCGGTGTTACTCGCGCCGCAGGGATCGGACGCTGCCGAAACGGGAAGAGCAGTCACCAGCGAGACCCCGAGGACAAAGAAGGCCGAGACGGAGCGCCGCAACACGGCACCACGGTAGTTGGCTTGAGAACGAGGTGGCATTCAGCGGCGGCGAGCCCGATCGAGGGACCACGCCATCACTGCTCCGACGGCCGCCGGAAGGAGGTACACGCTTCCCGGCGAACCCCACCAGTGATGCACGATCCAACCACAGGCACCGACGAGTAGAGCCCCAACGAAGAGCTCCGGGGTCTCACCGACGAAAAAGTCCCAAAGAAACTTCACGAGCGCATTGATCATCTTCATCATGCCGACACCCGAGCCTTATTCCTCAGGTACGGAATTGCTGAAGCCGTCGCGAGAGCGTAGTAACCCGCGAGCTCCAGAATCGCCGCTTCGCCGTTCGGCCAGCGAAAGCCGAGACCTTCGCCGAGCCAGAACGTTCCGTAGGCCATGAGCATGAGACCGACTGTCATCTTCAATCCGTTTTCCGGCACGTGACTGAGGTGCCGTGAGACAACCAGTCCCACGATGACCACGACGATGACCGCCGACACTGCCGCTCCCGTCGCCAACAGAATGCGATGCGAAGGACTACCGAGGGTGATCACCGTCACAACCACTTCGATACCTTCGAGAAAAACTCCCTTGAACGACGTCACGAATCCAGCGGTGTCACGCCCGGGCGACGCGGAAAGGCTCGCCACTGTTGCGGCGTAAATTGCGTCCTCGTCGTGGAGGGCCTTTAACCCGGCGCTCCGCAGAACGGCCTTACGTAACCACTGCATTCCAAAGATGAGTAAGAACAGACCGACGAAAAGCCGGAGTGAATTGAGTGGAATTTTGGTCAGCGTCGGCCCCATGACGACGACCAGAATTCCCAGTGCGGCAAAGGCAGCAAAGGTGCCCTCGAGAGCACTGCGCCACCCTCGCGACGCACCCACCGCCACCACAATGGTGAGTGCCTCCACCATTTCAACGAGGCTCGCCAAGAAAACTGCAATCAGCATGACGGAAACCGACGTCGTCATGATTGCTACCCTCCGAATCGAGGCAAGGTGCCCGACGAACGACGCTCGGCCAACGATGGCGCCGCAGAGTCTTTCGAACTCATGATCGGATCGCCCGTCAAGGGCCACTCGATGGCGAGTTCACTGTCGAACGGATGAATTTCTAGCTCTTGCGATGGGCTGTAGGTCGATGACAAGAGGTACACCAATACCGCTTCGTCGGATATCGAGCAAAAACCGTGACCAATCCCCGAGGGCAGATAGAGCGAGACTCCATCACCACCACGCAATGTCACTAGTTCGTGGCGACCAAATGTGGGAGAGCCTTCTCGCACATCGACGAGGACGTCAACCAGCTCCCCTTCGGCACAGGTCACAACCTTGGCCTGGCCCTCCGGAGCGACAGAGAAATGCAGACCGCGCACGACGTTCCGCGTTGAACGAGAGAGGTTGGCCTGGGCCACCGAGAAATCAATTCCTGCCGAACGCAATTCGGGAACTTTCAACCACTCTCGAAAGAAGCCGCGATCATCACCCCAGACGGGGGAGGTCAGTCGGAGGGCACCGGCAATCGAAAGTTGCTCAACTTCCACCGTGAGCCTCTTTCAAGGGTCGCCACCACAATTCATTGTCGTAGTACCACTTGACGGTCGCCTCTAGACCCATGGCAAACGGCACTTGCGGTGAGTAGCCAAGTTCGCGGGAAATCTTGGTGCAGTCCACTGAGTAGCGGCGATCGTGCCCGAGTCGGTCGGCCACGGGTTCAATCATCTCCTCCCCCACGCCGCACAAGGCGAGCAACCGACTCGTGAGTTCGCGGTTTGTTAACTCCGTGCCACCGCCAATGTTGTAAATCTGGCCGGGTCCACCATTTTCCAATACCAGTAAGAGGCCCTGACAGTGATCGTCCACGTGAAGCCAGTCACGAACATTCAGCCCATCTCCATACAGAGGAACTTTCTTTCCGTCGATCAGATTTGATACAAAGAGCGGAATGACCTTCTCAGGGAACTGACGAGGTCCATAGTTGTTTGAACACCGGGTCACTGAGACGTGCAGTCCAAAGGTGGCGTGATACGCCAACGCCGCGAGATCACTCCCCGCTTTACTCGCCGAGTACGGCGAATTCGGCGCCAATATGTGCGTCTCGGGCCACGAGCCCTCGCTAATAGATCCATACACTTCATCGGTCGACACGTGCACAAATTTCTCCACACCGGCGCGACGCGAGCTCTCCAAAAGCTGCTGAGTACCCAAGACGTTTGAGACAAAGAAGGGCTGTGCTCCGTGGATGGATCGATCAACGTGACTTTCCGCGGCGAGGTGCACCACGGCGTGTGCGCCCACGAGAACGGCATCGACGAGCTCGGCGTCGTTAATGGAACCGTGAACAAATGTCACGCGTGAATCGCGTAAGACAGTGTCCATGTTCTCCCGCCGACCCGAATAGGTGAGTGCGTCAAGGAGGACAATCTCTCGATACCCCAGGCGCTCCGCGTGGTCGGCGGCGAGTTCGGCGAATCGCGACCCTATGAAGCCTGCGGCACCGGTGATAACGAGTTTCATTCGAGAATTCCTCACTCAAATCTCTAGGAGAGGCAGTCCTAGACTAGTTAAGTGAAGGGAATCATTTTGGCTGGTGGTAGCGGGACACGTCTCCACCCGATAACCAAGGCTGTTTCTAAGCAGCTCTTGCCTATCTACGACAAACCGATGATTTACTACCCCTTAAGCACACTCATGCTGGCGGGGCTACGGGAAATTTTGATCATCACCACGCCCCACGACCGTCCCGCGTTTGAACGGCTGTTTGGCGATGGGCGGCAATTCGGTCTCGACTTGACCTTCGCGACGCAAGATGCGCCCAACGGACTGGCCGAGGCGTTCATCATTGGCGAGTCGTTTCTCGACGGTCAGAAATCGTGTTTGATACTGGGCGACAATCTCTTCTACGGCACCGGTCTTGGAACTCAACTGCAGAAGTACCAAGGCGTGTCGGGCGCTCAGATTTTTGCGTATCAAGTTGCTGATCCGTCGGCCTACGGAGTCGTCGAATTTGACAGTACCGGCAGGGTGATCTCTCTAGAAGAAAAACCGACATCCCCCAAGAGTAACTACGCCGTGCCGGGAATCTATTTCTATGACGAGCGAGTGAGCGAGTTGGCCAAGGGACTTCAACCCAGTGCTCGCGGGGAACTTGAAATTACGGCGCTGAACAATGCGTACCTTGACATGGGTGAACTACGCGTCGACGTGCTCGCACGTACGACGACGTGGCTCGATACCGGAACACACGAATCGCTCTACGAAGCCGCCGGCCTCATTCGAACGTTGCAACACCGCAGCGGTCTCGTCATTGCTGATATCGAACAGATCAGTCGCGATCAGGGTTGGCTTTAGGCGCTACGAAGACGACGCGCTAGATCCCCGAACACGTACTCCTTGTGCGTGGCGATGCCACGACGATTCTTCGTGGCGATGTACGACCCGTACTCCAGCGCGCTCGATAGCACCGCGTCGCCGGGTTCTGCACGTTCAACGATGTGTGCGGCCAGCGCCTCTTCGGCACTGTAACGCCGCGCGGTATTCATCGCCTCGAGAGCAGAGTGCAGTGGCATGCGCGACATCACGACATCGGCCATATTGGGAGGCAGATACATATTGATGTCAACTTCGTTGAGGCACCAGTAGCCCCGATCACTACGCATTATTCGATAGTCCGCCGTCAACGACAACATTGCTCCGCCTGCGAATGCGTGACCATTGATTGCCGCAATCACATAGCTGGGGTGGACCAGAATCTGCCCAAAAAGGTGGTCGAGCCGACGAATGGTCTCACCCATCTCTTCAGGGTTTGCGGCAAATCGATCTAAATCGAGGCCATTACTAAAGAACTTATCCACGCCAGTCCACACGACTGCCTGAGGCCCCTCGGTGTCGGCGAGTTCAGTAAAGAGTTCACTCAATCGAGCGAGCGAGTCAAAATTAATTCGGTTCTGTCCATCGTTCCACGTAATCAAGGCGACGGCGTCGTGATACTCCAGCGAAATGTCCACGATGCGAGCCTACAAAGTCAACGCAACTCTCACCGACTGGTTGAGACTGCAATGGGTGACGGATCCGTATGGTCGACCTTGATGTACTCCTCGGATACCGCGATGAGGGGCCAGGTGTTGTTCCAACCCACCTGCGCATCAGCGGCATCATGAACCGTTCCACCGTAAATGTACGTAGGCAGGAGGTAGTGGCCCCCATTGACCTGCGCCGACCACAGCTCAATCGCCACGGACGTGAGACGCACGTCAAATGTCTGAAGGTTCGATGATTCGTTCGTTGTGAGGTCTCCGCCTGATGCCGGCGGAGCAGTGTCCCCCGCTCCGCGAACCTGAGTACCGCTCACTGCACGGACGGCATCATCATTTTGCTGTTGCAATACCTCAACACCCGTGCCCGTTCCCACTAGTGGGTACACACCGACACGCCGAGCCTCCCCGAGCTGCCCTGACGCCGACAGAAGACTTCCCGTGGAGTCGAAGCTGAGGTATAACCCGAGGTCGGTGGGGCGGCCTTCTAACTCGATGCGATAGTTGACTGACGCTCCGGCCCGCATCTGATCCACCTCGTCGTAGCTGTAAATCTCGGGTGAGCCGTAGGTCCAGCCGTCTCGTAGTGAGGAAATGACGCGCTGCCCCCACGCGTGATACATAGCCACAGGTCGATCGCTAGCGGGGCCGCCGGCAGAGGAGGTCGCCACGGCACCTGACGAGGTGGAGAAATACCAGTTGGCCAACGCCGAACTATCCGTAAATGTCACAGTCAGCGACCCGCGGTCGTTGTCGACAACTTCGTAGGTCACACCCGTCCCGTCGGGGTCCGGAGTGACCACCGGTTGGTTATGAAGCCCAAAGACCGCCGCAAGGCGAGCGACGGTACCACTGTCAACAAATGAGTGGAGGCTCCACACTGACGCCGTCGCAGCCAACGCCGGTAGATCGTTGCTCTCAAATGTGTAACTGGAAGCGAAGTAGGGACGCAAGGAACCGGACGATATCTTCCCCGACGGCATGTTCGCATCCGACGCGTTCACCGTGGTACTCGACGTTTCCGAGAGGGCGAGAACAGGTAGACGCGTGGCCGCCGTGGTGAGAGCCGCAATGCCCGCGGTCGTCAAGGCACCAGCGCCCAGGGCGGCGGCGGCAATGCGAACCCGAAAACTGGTTGGCGCGGAACTCTTTCGAGGTGCCGACGTCGCTCGCGACACCATGGCGTTGACATCGGGGTACGTGGTGGCGTGTCGCGCCGGATCGGCGGCGGCGAGTTCTTCAATGGGCTCACGTGGTGTTGTCATACAACTCCCTTCACACTTGTGAACTGTCCGAATTCACGACAAAATTTCACGGTAACGAAATCTCTCTATAGGCCGATTCAAATCTCTGCCTCGCCCGAGTCAACCTGACGGCGGCGGCGTTGGTCGTAATATTCAGAATTTTCGCCAAATCCTGAACCTCAACACCGTCCCAGTAGTGCAGAGTCAAAACCTCTTGATCGCTCTCACTAATGCGCGATAAGGCATCGAATACTGTTCTCGTCGCACTCACGTTGTCTTCCGCTGATGGCGATGTGCCGGTTGATCGTTGGCGCGCCGCGAGTGCTCGTTGGCGACGGTGGGCACGATGGGCATTCGCCAATGTTCGCCGGGTCACGCCGATGGTCCAGGCCATCGGGGCTTCATCGGGAATATCGCTTCGTCGGCGCCACGCCACTTCAAGAACTCGCGCCACGACGTCATCTAACTCGGACGTGGAGAGTGGTGCGAGTCGGCGGCGGGCGTAGTTGGCGATAATCGGAATCGCCTCGTGGCAGTAGTCACGAAATTCATCTTCTGTCGTGATACCCACACTGAGATTCTGTCCGGATTTGGCTGAGCTTTACACACCCTGGGTGAAATTGAGGAGCGATAAGTTAGATGTGTGACAAATAGCCCGCCGGAAATACCCAGTCCCGACGTTTCGGAAGACAACCCGATCTCGGAACATTGGGTATGGGTCGGTACCCATCGGCCACCAATTCCGCGGCGGTTTTTCGACCAGATGAGCCGGGATTGGGCGCCTGCCCACTTTGCTTCGCTCGTCAATCCTGCCGCCGCCTACACCGAACTGCGTCGGCGGACCATCGCTGGGCACTTTCCCGATTCGACATTGGTCATTCCAACTGGCAACTACAAAGTTCGAGCCAACGACACCAATTTCCGTTTCCGCGCCGGGACCGATTTCTTTTACTTGACCGCATGTCACGACCCTGATGTGGTCCTCGTCATTACCCATACCGACAATCAGATCCAGTCGACGATGTACGTGGCCGATCGTCGTGACCACTCCACCCACGAATACTTCACCGACATCCATTACGGCGAGCTCTGGGTTGGTCCTCGCCGAGGCGTGGCAGAAGCCGCCGTCCATTTTGGTGTCGCCACAAAACCCTTGGAGCAGCTCGCTGCGGACTTAGCGGCTCGCTCAACCTCCCGTCATGCGGTAGTCCGCGGCTTTGATGCGTCCGTTGACGCGTTGATCCCCCCTTCCGACGACGACCAAGCTCTCATTGAAGCCCTGAGTCACATGCGCTTAGTCAAGGACGAATTTGAGATTCAACAGCTGCAGCGAGCTGTTGACTACACCGTCGCTGGATTTGAAGATGTCATTCGTGCACTACCCGAAGCGATCGGTCGAGGCGAAAGAGTGATTGAGGGTGTTTTCAATCTCCGCGCGAGAGTCGAAGGCAATGAGGTGGGATACGAAACCATTGCCGCGTCCGGATCTCACGCCACGATTCTGCACTGGGTTCAGAACAATGGAACCGTTCAACCAGGTGACCTCATTCTGCTGGACGCTGGCGTGGAGTGCGACTATCTCTACACCGCTGACGTCACCCGGACGTTCCCGGTCAATGGAAAGTTCTCGGCCATTCAGCGAAAGCTCTACGAGCTCGTCCTCCGTGCCCAGCAGGCAGGGATCGCCGCGGTGCGTCCCGGGGTGAAGTTCAGCTCGATTCACGAAGCGGCCATGAGGGTGCTGGCCGAGGGACTTTTTGAGTGGGGAATTATTGACGTTGAGCCTGATGTTGCTTTGCGACGCGACCTTCAGCCGTATCGTCGCTACACCCTTCACGGCACCAGCCACATGCTGGGACTCGACGTTCATGACTGTGCAAATGCACGTGACGAGTTCTACACCGGCGAACTGCAGCCTGGCTATGTTCTCACCGTCGAACCCGGCCTCTACTTCCAACCGAACGATCTCACCGTTCCTGAGGAGTTCCGGGGAATCGGTATTCGGATTGAAGACGACGTCCTCGTTACGGCCACGGGTAGCCATGTCCTCAGCGCCGCGCTCCCCACGCATCCCGATGACATTGAGGAGTGGATGGCATCCGTGCAGGGTCGCGGTGCAACAAATCTGGGTCTTTCGTAAACCGCCAGCGATGGTGAATTTCGTGGCACAATCGTCATGAACATTTCTCAAGGGGGAATATGACTATCTTGCGCCGCACCGCCGCACTGTTTCTGTTGGGATTCGCCTTTATTCTTTTCTTTTTGGGTGGACTGCTACGGACGGTTGACACGCTCGTAGGCTCCGGGTCGAAAATTAGCGATTCCGCCACCTCGATCCTGTCAACGACCGGTGGTTCCGAGGCAATTGCCGATGCCCTCATCACGCAGCTCACCAAGGATGCTGATCCCACCGTGAAGGCGGTGATGACCGCAAAGAAGGCCCAGTTGGTGACGGCCGTCGCAACCACAATTCGCGACCCCCAAACACTCCAGTTGTTAAGCGATGACTTCCTCGTTTACTACAACGCCATGAAGAACAACACGGCCGCCTCGTTTAACCCCCAGCCCATCATCTGGCGCTTAACCGCCGCGATGCACGCGGTGGACGCTCGCATTCCCTCAAATCCCCACGACGTGGGTGAACCCATCATCTATACACCAAAGGACAAGCCACCGCAGCTTGTGAATGAGATGGCCGGCACAGCCTCGTACGCCGTCTTGTTCGTGGGACTGGCAATAGCCCTGCTCGTGGTCATCTTCCTCATCAAGCACCGGACTCGCAAGTTGGTGGCACTCGGTCTCACGCTCGGACTACCGGGCGTAGTGATGGTCTCTGGAGCTTCGAGTGTCAAGTCCGCCATCATGGAAAATACGACCGATCAAGAAGAGACGGCACGTCGACTGATTGAACTCGTTGTCAATCGCGTCGGTAGTGGACTCATGGGCACCGGCATGACTTTGCTCGTGGTCGCCTTGCTCGTGGTCGGTATTTGGCAGGGGGCGTTCATCTATCGCTTGAAGGCTGCGGGTGGTGCCACGATCGCCCCCGTGCACAGCGAAACGCCGGAGCCGCCGGTTGCTAGTGCAACCGATGACCCCGGCGTTCAGTAAATCGCTGAACTAATCCAGCACGCGGAACGGCAGGCTCCGCGCACCACGAACCTGACCGGGTGACCACGTCACACCCGAGGGGTTCGAGAGTTCAAACTTCTTGTAGCGCTTGAGGAACTCCTCGAGTGCACAGCGCAGCTCAAGGCGAGCCAAGTTAGATCCCGCACAACGGTGGATTCCGAGTCCGAAAGCAACGTGGCGATTGACTTTGCGGTCAATGATGAACTTATCCGCATCCTCAAAGGCATTCGGGTCTCGGTTCGCAATGGGGAAGCCCAAAAGAACCCAGTCGTCCTTCTTCATCTCGTGGCCGTGGAAGTTGAAGTCTTCCTTGACGAGACGGGCCATCGTCACGGGCGAGTAGTAGCGGAGGAACTCCTCGACGGCCAGCGGCATGAGTTCTGGCTCGTTCGCCAATCGCTCAAGGTCCTGGGGATTGGTAGCGAGGTGCCACAACGACGATGCGATTGCTGACCACGTCGTGTCAATTCCGGCGACGAGGACCAAAATGACCGCACCAAAAATCATCTCCGGTGGCAGCTTCTGACCATCGAGCTCAACGTTCAGCAGGTAGCTCGTCAGGTCGTCACGCGGATTCTCCATGTGGTCCATGATCTGCTTTTCGAGATACAGGCGAATTGGCTCGAAGTCGTTCATCCGCTTTTCGACGGGGTCATCAACTGATCCGAGCACGATGTGAACGAACTCACGGAATAGATCTTCATCTTCGTCGGGGAATCCGAGCATGGTTTTGATGACGCCCGGAGAGATGAACTGGGCGTACTCATCACCCGCGTTGAACTCCTTCTTGTCACCAATCTGGTCGAGGTAGCGATTACAGAGTTCGCGAATCTGCGGCTCCAATGCATTTACGACGCCGGGGCTGAATGCCGGGAGAATCAGACGCCGAGCGATGTGGTGGAAGGGCGGGTCCGAGGTAATCGGAGGCGCCACTCCGATGGGCGCGGGCAAAGCATCCTCGCCGGGTCGTCCGTTACCCATCACCACAGTGCGACTCGTGAAGTGCTCAGTGTCGTTAGCGACGGCCGACACAAGCTCGTGCGTCGTGGGGAACCAGGCGCCACCGTATCGATTGGTGTGAGCGACAGGACAGCGTTGCTGGAGGTCTTCCCAGATGGGGTACGGATTTTCAACCCATTGCGGATCAGTGTGGTCGAAGTCGGTAGCGAAGTCCTCTACCGGTGGCTTGGCGATCGTCATGTCAGTCCCCTTCTCTTCCTATTCAACCGTGATGGCGTGCTCGGGGCAGTTGTCGCGAGCGAGTTCCGCCTGCGAACGCAGTTCATCCGGAAAGTTCCCGTCTCCTTGCACAACGCCGTTTCCTAATTCATCGAAATCAAAGATCTCTGGCGCAATGCCGAAGCACCGACCCTGCCCTTGACAGCGGTCTGCGTCAATGGTCACCTTCACTGGCTTACCCCCATGTCGTGGTCCTGGTGAGACAGTATCAGTCTTTTTGTCTCATGCCAACACCCCTGCAGAGCCCCTACTGGGGAGGAGCCTGGTAGTTCTCCAGATCGGCGGTCGCCAGCAGGGAGTGGTAGCGCCAAGAACTAAAGGGCCAGTTATTGGTATTCACCCCATCCACCGTGTACCACGACTGACAGCCTTGGAGCCACGCCGTTGATGTCGACGCCTCGTCGATCTCCTGACGCCACTCCTCGAGCGCTCCCGGAGTGACCTCAACCGTGGACCACCCCCGAGACGTCGACTCCTCGACCAGCCGTCGGACGTAGCGGCACTGACTCTCGAGCATGAACAAGATTGAGTTAGAACCCAAATTGGTATTCGGACCGTAGAGAACAAAGAAGTTGGGGAAGTCTGGAATCGTCACACCTCGGTGGGCCAACGGTCGGCGACCCCAGCGTTCTCGCAGGGTCATTCCGGTCCGTCCACGGATATCCATGGGACCCATGAACTCCGTCGCGTCGAATCCAGTGGCGTACACAATGACGTCGTAGGGTCGCTCCACCCCATCACGTGTCACGATGCCCGAGGGGGTCATTCGCTCGATCGTGGACGTGACGAGCGTCACATTGTCGCGTTGCAACGTGGGATACCAATCGCTCGCGAGAAGCACACGCTTGCAACCGATTTCATAGTCAGGCTCGACGAGTGACCGTAGTGCCGGATCTCGCACCACGGCATTGACGTACATCTCCCACTGACCACGCGCTTTCGCCCGAACCGCTGACCGACCGACGAGTCCGGCACCGAACAGCTCCCCGAAGATGTACGCCCGGGCACGACTCGGACGAGTCAACCACGGGAACACTCTTTGGATCCATCGTTGCCTCGTTGACGTGGGCGGATCATCTTTCGGCATGACGTACGGGGCCGAACGTTGATAGATATCCAGCTGCGCGACCTGTGACGAAATGGCGGGCGCCACCTGGATCGACGATGCGCCCGAACCAATAATCGCCACGCGGGCATTATCGAGAGGCACCGAGTGGTCAAAACGCGCGGTGTGAAACTGGGCCCCGAGAAACGTCTCGGAGCCTGCGATATCCGGTGTGCGGGGTCGATGCAGCTGTCCCGTCGCAGCGATGAGATAGCGAGCGCTGAAGTCACTACCGTCGGCGCACCGCACCCTCCACCGTTGACCGGCGTCATCCCAGGTAGCTGACAACACCTCGCGGTTGAAGTAGATGTGTGGACGAATGCCGAAATCGTCCGCAAGATTCTCCATGTACTGCAGAATCTCCGGCTGTTGTGGATAGGCCCGCGACCACGTCCAGGATGTAAACGAGAAGTGGTAGAGAGTCGCTTTGACGTCACACGCGGCACCGGGGTACGTATTGTCGCGCCACGTGCCACCGAGTGAACTTTCGCGTTCCACAATGGCGTACGACCCCAATTCGTGCCGCGAGATCTCGATGGCCATTCCGAGGCCACCAAAGCCGGAACCGATAATCAGAAAATCGACCGACGTACTCACGCCTCAGCTTCAATCTCTTCTCGACTGATTCCCAAGAAGTACAAAACTGCGTCGAGATACGGGACATTCAAAGCAGCGTCAGCGTGGTCCCGCACTACTGGTTTGGCGTTGAACGCGATGCCCAGGCCTGCCAAGGTCAGCATGTCAATGTCGTTCGCTCCATCACCAATCGCGACTGTCTGTTGCAACGGGACGCCCACCAGGTCAGCAAATCGAGCGAGGGCGGCGGCCTTCCCGGGCCGATCGATAATGTCGCCGGCAAGTTCACCCGTGAGATGTCCATCGTGGACTTCGAGATGGTTCGCCGCTAAGTGCTCCACGCCCAAGTTATCCAAGAGCGGCGCCAGCACTTCGACGAATCCCCCCGATACGACTGCGGGGACGTAGCCCAGACGTTGGAGCGTGCGGATGAGAGTTCGCGCACCAGGTGTGAACTTCAAACGGCTCCGCACGTCATCGAGAACCGACTCGGGTAGGCCTCGCAGGAGTGCGACGCGACGGCGTAGCGACTCCGAGAAATCCAGTTCGCCACGCATGGCTGATTCGGTGATCGCCCGTACTTCTTCGGCACAACCGCCAACTTCCGCAATCAGATCAATGACCTCATCACGCAGAAGAGTTGAGTCGGCGTCCAACACGACGAGGTGTTTACTTCGTCGATGGAGTCCGGCACGTTGAACGGCAACATCGAGGCCGGCGCTGCGGGCCGCCTGTGTGAGCCGCTCGCGCAAGACGTGGTGATTCGGTCCACGTACGACCATTTCGTAACAGTCGACGGGATAGTTAGCGAGATGCACAATCCGCTCGCAGGTCGCCTCGCATTCGGCCATCGCGGTAAACACCAACTCGAGAGCCGCATCGGTAACCTCCGGAGCGAGCACGGTCAACAAAAGACGCTTTCCGTTCACATACTCTTCCGGCTCCACCACACTGACGTCCACGTTGATTCCGGCAGTCGTCACCCCCGCTCGATCAATGGCAACGGCGAGGGACTCGGGGCTTACCGTGGCTCCGGTGGACACTTCCACACACAGCACGAGGTAGCCGCGAATCGTGATTTGCGCAATATCCGTGATGTCGACATCACCGCTCGGGACTGTGCGAAGGGCACCGAAAAGAGTGGCAGCGAGTCCGGGTCGGTCAATCCCCGAAACGGTAATCAGATACGTTGACGCCACACCAGCAGGTTACGACTCCGAGGACTCCGCCTTGGACCGAGCGACGGCTACGGCCGCCACGTGTGGATTCGTTCGAATATCGAATCGCCAGAGGGCCGGTAAGACCGCGGGCAGGAATCCGCAGACTGCGGCGCACATGACGCCACCACTGGCGAGTGCCGTTCTGACACCCATCGCGGCCGTCATCGCACCCGCACGAAACTGTCCCGCCGTGGGTCCCACGGCGTAACTCAACAACTCGATACCGGCCATCCGACCACGAACATCCAGAGGGATGCTCATATTCCACATGGCGGATCGGAGAATGGCGCTAATGGCGTCCGCCGCACCCGCCAAAAGTAAGCCAACAAACGAGAGCCATAGGAATGGACTCGCCCCAAACACCGCGACACCCACACCCCAGAGAGTGGCTGCCACGGCGATGCCACGCCCGTACAGGTGCAGCCGGTCAGTCCATCGAGAGGTCAAGCTTCCCAGCATGGCACCGGCGGGCATGGCGGCGTACAGCAACGGCAAAGCGAACGACTCGGAGAATTGATCTGCGAAGAATGGCATCATCGCGACGGGGAACGCCAACACCATTGCCGAAAGGTCAATGAGGTAGGTGCCGATGAGATCGGGCCGACTGTAGGCGTACTGCAAGCCCTGGCGAAGCGCCACCAGTGAAGGAGCCGCTTCTCGGGCGGTGACGGGTGGAACAGTAATGCCGACGAGCAAGGCGATTGAGAAGAAGAAGGTCACGACATCAATGAGATAGACCGACTCCGGCCCGAACGACACCGAGAGAAATCCCCCGAGAACTGGTCCAATGATGGCGGTGAGCGTGAATCTCACCATTGACAGCGTGGAGGCACTTTTCTGGCGGTCGTGATCAACGACCTGTTGCATCGTCGCGGTCCACGATGGTCGTTGCAGGCCGTCGGCCGTTGACGTCAACGCCACGATGAGATACAGGACGAGCGAAGAAGGGTTCTGACGCCGTGCATTCAAGAGAAGAACCACAGCACACACCAGCAGCGCAACTTCTCCACCGACAATCAGCCGTCGCCGATCGAATCGGTCCGCGAGAACCCCACCGTACAGACCAAACACGATGAGTGGTAGAAGTTCCACCAGACCAATCAGCCCGACCGCAAGCGGCGAGCCCGTGACTGCCTTCATCTGAAAGGCCACGGTGACGTAGGTGGCCTGCGAGCCAACGCCCGTTATGAATCCAGCGGTGTACAGCCGCCGAAACGATGGACTGACACGGAGGGGCGAGAAATCGAGACCGAGTCTCATGTCATCGGTGGGCCATCTGCCCACTCGCCGTCTCTACCAAGATGACGTAGTACGCGTGCCGGAACGCCTCCTAGCACAACGTGATCCGGAAACTCTCCTCGCACGACGGCACCCGCCGCCACCACCGTATTTCGACCGAGCCGCGTACCCGGCAAAATGACGACGTTGGCTCCCAGCCAACTGCCGCGCCCGATGTGAACAGCGCCTTCTTTCGTCGGCTGCCATCCAACCGGCGTCTCGGGATCTTCGTACCCATGATTTTGATCCGTGATGTACACGTACGGACCCGTTTGAATTTCGTCCTCAAGGACGATCGACCAGTGACCAATAATGTGCGATCCTCGCCCAATGATGCACTTACGTCCAATCGACACCACGGGTGATGTCAGCATGGTCTGTCCGGGGGCCATTCCCGCGGTGAGGCACACATTTGGTCCCACCATCGACTCGGCACCGATGGCGAGATACTCCTCGTTGTAGATGACTCCTTGTGGCGCGAAGAGCGCCGCACCGTTGCCAAATTCATAAAACCGGCGGGCGTAGCGATCTTCACTACCGACAATCGCCGTGTCATTGAGGAATGCGCGTGTTGCACGAATTGCACTGCCGACTACTCGACGAAGGGGTCCGCGAAGTCTCACCCGACAACGCTAGCCACGACACACCCACGAAAGCGCAAGCACCCCGCACGGTCTTCCCAGTAGAAAGGAGAGAAAGACCTGGGTCCGTTCGGCCGAACGAAAAACCGTGCGGGGTCTTGCGACGACTAGTCGGCGCTTATTGGAGCGTCGATATCGATCGCTACGTCGGTGACACCATCCTTGTTGGCGAGAGCCGCCAGGTGGTCAC
Source organism: uncultured bacterium (assembly GCA_963977995.1). GTDB lineage: Bacteria > Actinomycetota > Acidimicrobiia > Acidimicrobiales > RAAP-2 > RAAP-2. Next base: position 17,988 of record CAXBRG010000007.1, read on the forward strand.
GGACACGCGTGTCGATTTCGGTCATGAGTTGTGGATTCTCGCGAAGGAAGGCCTTCACGTTCTCGCGACCCTGGCCAAGCTGTTCGCCTTCGTAGGTGAACCACGCACCCGCACGCTTGACGTAGCCGAGCTCCACGGCCACCTCGAGCAACGAGCCCTCACGACTAATGCCCTGGCCGTACATGATGTCGAACTCCGCCTGCTTGAACGGTGCCGACACCTTGTTCTTCACGACCTTGACACGGGTCCGGTTACCGATGACCTCGGCCCCGTCTTTAATTGATTCAATACGTCGAATGTCGAGGCGGACGGACGAGTAGAACTTGAGAGCGCGGCCTCCGGGAGTTACTTCTGGACTGCCGTACATCACACCAATCTTTTCGCGCAGCTGGTTGATAAAGACCGCCACCGTGTTCGACTTATTCAGATTCGCCGTGATCTTTCGGAGCGCTTGACTCATGAGACGGGCTTGCAGTCCCACGTGGCTGTCCCCCATGTCGCCCTCAATTTCAGCGCGGGGGGTCAACGCAGCTACCGAGTCCACGATCAACACGTCGAGCGCACCTGATCGAATCAGGGTGTCGGCAATCTCGAGGGCCTGCTCACCCGTGTCGGGCTGAGAGATGTACAACTCATCAACATCGACGCCGATGGCGCGAGCGTAGATGGGATCGAGGGCGTGTTCGGCATCGATGTACGCGCACGTGCCGCCGTTGCGTTGGGCTTCCGCAACGATGTGGAGGGCCAGTGTCGACTTACCCGACGATTCCGGACCGTAGATCTCCACGACGCGACCCTTGGGAACGCCACCCACACCGAGTGCCATATCAAGGGCGAGGGAGCCCGTGGAGATTGCCTCAATCGACATATTGAGGTTCTCGCCCATTTTCATGATCGAGCCCTTGCCGAAAGTCTTTTCGATCTGACCGAGAGCCTGCTCTAACGCCTTCTTGCGATCTTCGTTCGCCATGTCCGTATCCTTTTGCTTATGTTTCATTTCGGCACCTTACGTAGTTGGTGTAACAACGGTCGGGCCGATATAGGCACGGTACTACGAACAAGTGTTCGCTTCAAGGATTTTCTCAAAATCCCTATATTTACGGGCTATTCGACGACTGCTTGATAGACCGAGCGCTGCAAAAGGCGTCGAACGGGGTAGGTCGAGCTCGGTAGTAGCTGGGTGAAGAAGGTCACCGTGAGGTCCTCAACGGGATCAACCCAGAAACTCGTTGACGCGGCACCACCCCAGGTGAAGAGGCCGTTGGCCGCCGCCGAACGGTTCCTTCCGCGGTCTAACAAAATTGCAAATCCCAGACCGAATCCGACGCCCTCCATATCCGTCTCCGAGAAGGAGTCGCGGGCGGTGGCGACCAGGTCGCCGCCACCGGGGAGCTGGATGCGACCTTCCCAGTTGATGTCGGTCAGCCTCAGCGCGGAATTGTTGGTGGCGTGGTCGTAGGAGGCGCGGTCCTCGGGCAGGATCAGGTCGAGGAACATGCGCGGATCCTGCTGGAGGGTCTGCGGGGCAACCCCGAGCAGTCGCGTGCAGCCCTCGCTCACGTAGGGCATGGTCACCGTCCCGTCGCGCTGCCGCTGGAACTGGAAGACCATCCCCGGCAGGTTTGCCGCCAGGGCACGGAAGCGCGCCTCGTTCTCGCGCAGTTCCTTCTCGGCCTGCCAGCGTGCCCGGCGTACCGCGGCTTCGCGCAGTTCGCGGTCCGCCGCAGGCACGAGCCGCGACAGGTCGCGCTTCATCACGTAGTCGTGCGCGCCGGCCTTCATCGCATCGACCGCGACGTCCTCGCCGATGTTGCCGGAGACAATGATGAACGGGGTGTCGAGGCCGCGCTCCTTCATGAGGGCGAGGGCGCCCAGCCCGCTGAACCCCGGCAGGGAGTAATCGGAGATGACGAGGTCCCATTCGGTTTCGTCGAGCACGCTGGCCATTTCCGAGCGCGTCTCCACCTTGAGGTGCACCAGGTCATACCCGCCACGGCGCAGCTCCCAGAGCAGCAGGAGCATGTCGTCTTCGGAGTCCTCGACGATGAGGAGCCTGAGGGGGCGTCCGCTCATGCGTGACACCGCCCGCAAC